>JANXAP010000041.1 GCA_025062275.1 Dehalococcoidia bacterium | reverse complement strand
GGGCAAGCTCTACATATCAGACCTGGTCCTGCAGAAGCCGGACCGGTTGACACCCGACGAGTTCGAACAGATCAAGCGCCACCCTGTCCTGGGCTACGAGTTGCTGATGCGCCTGAAGGGGTTCGAACGGGAGGCCCTCATCGTCCGTCACCACCACGAGTGGTACGATGGCTCCGGCTATCCCGACGGCCTCCGCGGCGAGGAGATCCCGCTGGAGGCGCGCATCGTGGCCGTGGCCGACATGTACGATGCCCTGACCACGGACCGCCCTTATCGGCCCGCCTTCAGCCACGAGGAAGCCCTGGCCATCATGGAGAAGGAAGCGGGCACCCACCTGGACCCCGCCTGCGTGGATGCCTTCCGACGCGCCCTGGACATGGGCCGGCTGGTGGCCTTCCCGTCCGTCGCCGCCCGCGGCCACAGGAAACGGCCGGCTTCGTAGCGCCCTGCGCCTGCCGGTGGCCTCCGCTGGCTGGCTCGCGCTTTCTCTCCTTCCGGAAGTTGTCGCCGCTGTCCCGTGGGGCCATAATGGCCTCGATGGCTCGTGGCCAGGCGCCGACGCGGGCAGGGGCGCGGCTGGTGCTGATGTCCAGGCCGCCCCTTTGGGTCTGGCCGCTCCTGGCGGGCTTCGTGGCCACCGCCGTCCTCGCCTCCCGCGCCGACTACTTTCCCGCCGACCTGTGGACGTCCCACCGTATTCAGGAGCTGGACGCGGCCGCCTACGTGCGGGCGGTGGAGGTGGCCAGCGCCCTCACCGAGCCGCCCTGGGTGGTGCTGGCGGTGCTGCTGGCTACGGCCGTCCTGGCCTGGCGGAGACTGTGGGCGGAGGGAGTGGCCCTGGTGCTGGCCCAGGCCATACGGGCGGTCAACTCCCTGGTGAAGGAGGTGGTGGGACGACCGCGACCATCGCCGGCCCTGGTGGACGTGAGAGAGTTCCCCGACACGGCCTCCTTCCCCAGCGGCCACGTGGTCAGCGCCCTCGTAGCCTACGGCCTCATCTTCTATCTCGCCGGGAAGCTTCTGCCCTGGCCCTGGGCGCGCTGGGCCTTGAGGCTCCTTTGCATCTATGTCATCGCCTTCACCTGCATGGAGCGCATCCACACCGGTGCCCACTGGCTGAGCGATGTCTACGGCGCCTTCCTCATGACCGTCCCGTTGATGGTCCTGGCCTGGAAGCTGGTGCCCAGGCACCGTTACTTGTAGCGGCCCCTGGTCGTCTTTAGTGAGGTTTGGCGATAGCCGCGCTTGTGCTAGACTGCTGGCAACCATGAACTGGCTTGATCCCGTCATCGTCTTGGTGGTGGCCTGGTTCGCCGTCAATGCGTTCCGAGCCGGGATCATCAGAGAGGTGGTGACCCTGATAGGCCTTGTGGTAGGCATCGTTGCGGCCGGGCTCTATTACGACAGCCTGGCCCAGGAGGTGCTCCTGTTCATTGACAACGAGGTGGCGGCCCGCGCCCTGGGATTCGTGCTCCTGCTGGGGTCATTGTTCCTGATGGGCCAGCTGGTGGCCTACCTGCTGCGAGGGCTGGCATCCCTCCTGATGTTGGGCTGGGCCGATCAGCTGTTGGGGCTGGCCTTCGGCGTGCTGAAGGGACTGCTGCTGGTGCAGGCGCTGCTGGTCCTCTTCGTAACCTATCCCCAGCTAGGGCTGGACAAGGCGGTGGAGGACTCGGCCCTGGCCCCCCACTTCCTGGACAGCTCACGGCCCCTGCTGCAACTGCTGCCCGACGAGTTCAGCCCCTCGGCCTGGCAGGTGCGCCAGCCACCGGCGGCCGATTGAACCCTCGGCCCCGTGTCTGCTAACATCGGGGCTGGGTGGTGCCGCCTTATGGGGCTAGAGAGCGAACCAGTGCTGGTGCTCAACCAGGACTACGACCCCCTGAATGTGTGCACCGTCCGCCGTGCCCTGGTGCTGCTGGACCGGGGCAAGGCTGAGGTGGTGGAGAACGGTCGGGGCTACCTGCACACCCCCAGCCTGGCGGTGGCTGTCCCCTCCGTCATCCGTCTGCGCTACTATGTGCGTCGTCCGGTGCCCAATGGCAGGGTGAGCCGACGCGACGTCTTCCTGCGGGACCGCTTCACCTGCCAGTACTGCGGCCGACAGACCCGTGACCTGACCCTGGACCACGTCATCCCCCGCCACCGGGGCGGTGTCCACGACTGGGAGAACGTGGTGGCCGCCTGCCGCTCCTGCAATCACAAGAAGGCTGGGCGCACGCCCCAGGAGGCCCACATGCAACTCCTGCAGAGGCCATCGCGCCCCCGCAATCTGCACTATCGCATGTTCTACCCCTACCTGCTGCAGCAGGTGGAATGGCGCAAGTTCGTCCCCGGCTGGCAGGACGACTTGGGCGCTTAAGCCTCAGGGGTGACAGCCTCCAGCTCCATCTCCCCCGTCAACCGTAGGGAGAGTAGGGTGCCGCGGCCACGGTGCTCCATGCCCAGCAGCTCGGCGCCCTGCACCCGCACCGGCTCCACCTTCGCCGGCTCTAGGAAGTGCAGGTCGATGCGACGGCGGAGGCCCGCCAGGCGCACGTGCAAGCTGTCCCGCTGGCGGTGGGCCTCGACCGGAAAGGGGCGGTTGCCGAGCCAGAATCGTGCCCTGGCCTCATGTTGCAAGCGCACCTGCAGGACGGTCGGGAAAGAGCGGGACGGACGGTCCAGGCAGGGGGCGGAGGGGGCCAGGGGCAGCAGCGAATCGCCCCGCACGTAGAGGGGCATCCGCCCGAGGGGCACCCTCAGGTGCCGCCAGCAGGGGCCTTCGACGCGCTCGGCCGTCCACCAGTCATGCCAGGTGCCGGGCGGCAGATAGACCCGGACGGCGCCTTCGGGCTCCAGGACGGGGGCGACCAGCAGCCACGGCCCCAGCATGAACTGCCAGTCCACCTGCCAGGACGCCTCGTCGTCGGGAAACTCCAGGAACAGGGGGCGGGCCAGAGGCAGGCCTGTGGCCGCCGCCTCCCGGACGAGCCACCAGAGATAAGGGAGGAGACGGTAACGCAGGCGGGCGAAGCGTCGCACGATGCGCACCGCCTCCTCCCCGTAATACCACGGCTCCCGGCCGCGGATGCCGTGAAAGCGGGCCACCGGTGACAGCAGCCCCCACTGGGCCCACCGCACGAACAGGTCGGGCGGCGGCGGCTTCAGCCCATCCGGGTTCCAGAAGCCGCCGATGTCGTGACCCCACAGGGCGAAGCCCGAAAGGGAGAGGGAGAGGCCTGCCCTCAGGGCGGCGGCCATCCCCTCCCAGGTGGAGGGCGTGTCCCCCAGCCAGTGCACGGGATAGCGCTGGGAGCCAGCATAGCCCGAACGGGCAAAGATGATGCCCTCGCCCCTCTCCTCCCTCACCACCTGGTAGACGGCCCGGTTGTACAGGAGCGGGTACAGGTTGTGGGCGCGGCGGCCGTCGCTGCCGTCGGCCATGACGGCGTCGGCCGGAAGACCCTCGCCGTAGTCAGCCTTGAAGGCGGCCACGCCTGCCCTCAGGTAGGGCCGATGCTGCTCCTGCCACCAGGCGACGGCCTCAGGGTTGGTAAAGTCCACCGGGGTCGCCTCGGGATTCTCCAGGGAGGCAGCGAGGCCGCCGTCGCGAGAGCGCGCCAGATATCCCCTCTCCTCCCCCTCTCGGTGCAGCTGGGTGTCCCGCCAGACATAGGGGTTCTCCCACAGGGAGAGGCGGAAGCCGCGCTCGCGCAGCCAGGCCACCAGCTCCTCCGGCTCCCCGAAGCGCTCTCGGCTCCAGCGGAAATGGCAGCCATCCCTCTGACGGCCCTCGCGCCCCTCCAGCCACAGGGGGTCCAGATGGATCACGTCGCCAGGGATGCCCGAATCCCGCAGGCCCGAGACGACGCGCTCCACCTGCCGTCGGTCGCGGTACATGCAGCGCGACCACCATACGCCCAGGGCCCACAGGGGGACCGGGGGCGTCCGCCCGGTGAGACGGGTGTACAGGCGCAGGAGTTGGCCCGGGCTATCGGCCAGCAACAGGAAGACGTCCAGGTAGGGGTCTTCCACTAGCAGCGATGCGCTCTGGGGGTAGGGGTCGCCCAGCTCCCAGACGCTGGGGCTGGACTGGTGCAGAAAAAGGCCGTAGCCGTGGCTGCTGAGCAGGAAGGGGACCACGATGTAGGCGGCGGGGCTCACCGTCCCCTCCGTGTCGCGACACCAGAGGAAGGCCCGGGAGCCACGCCGGTCCAGCCGTCCGAAGCCCTCGCCCAGCCCGTAGAGCCGTTCGCGATGGAAGAGCCCCCAGGTGAGGAAGAAGGCCTCCCGTCCGTCCGGGGCGGTGGCGATGCCCAAAGGCAGGGCTGTGGGGCCCACCAGCGATGCCTCGCCGGTGGCCGTGCCCCAGCGGCGGCTTCGGCCCGCGCGCACCTGCAGGCGGAAGGGCGGCCCCCATACCTCCACCGCGGAGGCTCCCAGGGAGGCCGTCGCCCCCGCCTCCGTGCGCTGCAGGGCGGGGGGACGAGATCGGGGGCGGGGAGTCGAGGCCAGCATGGGAGAGGTCACGGGGGGCGGCTGGCCCGTCCAGGCGCGCAGGCGCAGGATGCCTCCCCCGATCCACTGCACCTCCAGCGACGCCCGACGCCCTTCCTGGCTGCGCACCTGGCACAGGAGAGATCCCGGTCGCGCCTCGATCTGCGTCGGTTCCTGGAAGGGGTCGTAGGCCCAGCCGGGGCGCAGAAATATGGGCGGCCACAGTTCCGTCAGGTCGCCCAGGGGGATGCCGGGGCCGCTCATGTCGCCTCTCGGCACATATTAGCACTCAGGGCTGACAGCGGGGGCAGTAGCTGGTGACGCGCCCACCGGAGAGCACCTCGGCGATAGTCTCGCCGCAGCGAGGGCAGGGTTGTCCGCCCCGGCGGTGCACCTGCAGGTGGTCGCGGAACTCCTCCTCGGGCAGCCCCTCCCGTTCCATGCGCTGCAGGACCGCGGCAGCTGACTGCTGCAGCACATGGCGCATGGCCGCCAGCAGTCGCGCTGCCTCGTCAAAGGTCAGGTCCCGGGCAGGGCGGAAGGGGGAGAGGCCGGCCGCGAACAGTACCTCGTCGGCGTAGGCGTTGCCGATGCCCGAGACCAGCTTTTCGCTGGTGATGAGGGCCTTCAGCCTTCCCCCTTGGTTCTGCAGTCGCTGCCAGAGGGACTCGGGCGTCAGGGCCGGATCGAGGGCATCGGGCGCCTGGCCGGGGGGCTGGGCGAGAGCGGAGGCGTCCGGGTAGATATGGACGCGGGAGAGGAGCCTTTCGTCCCACAGGCGCAGCTCGGTGTCGTCGGCAAAGGCCAGCACGAGGGCGGTGCGCGGCCTTCGAGGCGTTTCACGGGGTACGTGGAGAAGGCGTCCACTTATCATGGGGTGCAGCAGGAGGACGGGGCCGTCTCCGAAGTCGAGTCGCAGTTGCTTTCCCAGGCGGGAGGCGTCGGTCAGGGCACGGCCGATCAGGGATGGCACCAGTTCGCCCCCCGTCTTTACCACCGGTGGTATGAGGGCCTTGGCCTCGACGACCTTCTGCCCGGCCAGATGGCGACGGATATAGGCGGCATAGGCCTCCAGGTCCGGCGCCTCGGGCACAGGTTGCCTCCGTTCCTACAGACGGCCCTGGTTGGCCAGAGAGACGAAAGACTCCAGGTCGGTGATGCGCACTAGA
>JANXAP010000040.1 GCA_025062275.1 Dehalococcoidia bacterium | reverse complement strand
TTCATCCTGCTCATGAGCAGCACCACCATGGCCCTGGCGGTGGGGGCGGCCCACCGGGGACGCCTGCACCAGATGCGCACCTGGCTACTCTGTACGGCCTTGCTGGGCATCTCGTTCCTGGCCGGGCAGGCGTTCGAGTTCACCGAGTTTGTGCACAAGGGCCTTACCCTGAGCACCAACCTGTTCGGCAGCAGCTTCTACCTGCTGACGGGCTTCCACGGCGCCCACGTCTCGGTGGGAGTCCTCATCCTGCTCTCCCTGTGGGTCATGGCCATGCGGGGGCGGATAGGGCAGCACAATGCCCTCAACGTGGAGCTGGCGGGCCTCTACTGGCACTTCGTGGACATCGTGTGGATCCTGATCTTCACCCTGATATACTTGCTGGAGCCACTGTAGGAGGGCGAGGATGACGCTGGCAGAGCTGCGAGGTGCCCGACGGCGGCGGGAGGAGGAAGGGGAGGCTCACGCCGGTGGCCTCCACGCAACCACCGCCGACTACATACGGGTGGCTGTGGCCCTGTTCATCATCACCTCCATCGAGGTGGCCATCTACTATATCGAAGGGCTGCGGGGCGTGCTGGTGGAGCTGTTCCTGGCCCTCTCGGGCTTGAAGTTCCTGCTGGTGGTCATGTGGTACATGCACCTCCGGTTCGACAGCAAGCTGTTCTCGTTCCTGTTCGCCTTCGGCCTGAGCATGGCAATTGCCCTCTTCGTCGCCGTATTGGCCACGATGAAGGCGGGACTCCTGTGAGGAAGGGTGGTATGGGGACGTGCCGTTCCTCCACTTCGGCCTAGAGCAGCGCTGGTGGCTGGACTGGTATCCGCCTGACGCCCTGGCCCTGTGCATCGGCCTCCTGGGCCTCTATTACCTGGCCCTGCGCTATCTGCGCCCCCCTGACGCCCTGCGCGTACGCCGGTCCACCGTCCTGGCCTTTGTCCTGGGGGTGCTGGCCATCTACGCCGGCGCTGGCACGCCCATCCACCCGCTGGGAGAGGAATTCCTGCTGTCGGCCCACATGTTCCAGCACTTCCTGTTCAGCATGGTGGCAGCGCCGCTGCTGGTGGTGGGCATCCCCACCTGGCTGTGGCAGATACCGCTGCGCTCTCGGGCCGTGCTACGGGCGGCACGCGCAGTCACGCACCCGGCCTCGGCCTTTCTGGTCTTCACCGTCTTCCAGACCCTCACCCACCTGCCGCCGGTGATAGAGCTGGCGGTCACCAACGGGGGCTTCCACTTCCTGACTCACCTGGGGCTGGTGCTCAGCTCCATGCTCATGTGGTGGCCGGTGCTCAGCACGGTGCCCGAGCTGCCGCGCCTGTCCTATCCGTTCCAGCTGGCCTATCTCTTCGTGCAATCGGTGTTGCCCACCGTCATCGCCGCCTTCTTGGTCTTCGCCACCAGCCCCGTTTACCCGGTCTACGCCCGGATGCCGCGGCTGGTGTACTCCATCACGCCGGTGGTGGACCAGCAGCTGGCGGCAGCCATCATGAAGATCCTGGGATCGCTGGTGCTGTGGGGATTCGCCGCCTGGGCCTTCTACCAGTGGTTCGCGGAGCACGAGCGCCGCGCGCGAGGGCCTTCCTGGGAAGAGGTGGAGGAGGAGCTGGAACGGCTGGGCCTCTCCCGCCGCGACCAGGGCTAGAGGCCCTGCTCTAGCGGGCCACCAGCGTCCCCGTCATCTGCTGCGGGTGGACGGTGCAGTTGAAGTAATAGTTGCCCGGTGCCAGGGTAACGTTGAGAGTTTCCTGACAGGGGGCGGTGCAGAACTTCGTCCCGGCCAGGGGCCTACCCCCTGCCTGCGCCTCCTGCCGGTTCCGCCAGATGGTGAAGTCGTGCACCTGCCCGGTGTCCTCATTGATGAAGGTGATGGTAACGGGTTGATTGGCTGCCACCACAAGTTGCTGGGCGTTGAAGCGCAGGCTCCGCACGGCGCGGACTTCCAGGCTGGTAGCGGGGGCGCCACCGGCCTGACCGCCGCCACCCGCGGGCGCCGTGGCCGCCGGTGGCTGCTCGGCCGCCGCCTCCTGGGCCCCTCCTTCCTCATGGACGGCCGCCCAGATGGCCCCAGCCAGGATGCCCAGCAGGACGACGGCCGCCATGGCGCCCACGTGCCAGCCCTTTATCTGGGGCACGCTGGCCACGAACCAGCCCCCCAGCAGGATGAGGGCCGAGATGCCCAGGGCCAGAGGCGTGGCCATGTCCACGTCGCCCACCTTCCAGTGGGCCAGCTCCAGGTAAATGCGCGAAAGGCCGTAGACCACCAGCACGCTGAACAGGAAGGCCATGGCCGGCACCAGGAAGGGGAAGGCCGTGCGCTCCCGCACCTGCTGCTCGGCCTCGAACCGCCGCCACCATTCCTCGCTGCGCAGGGCCTCCATGTCGATGACCTGGAGGGACCCCGGCACCAGTAGGTCGCGGTGCTGCTCCAGGATGGAGACGACGGTAGGCTCCCCCGTCTCGTAGTCGATCAGGCTCTGATCGTCGGCCCAGCGGGTCTCCACCACCAGCTGCACATTGCCCTGGCGGTTGATGGACCGCACCACCCGCATGTCCTGGAAGCCTGCCTGGTGGACGAGGTGGTTGCGGTGCTCGTCCAGGCGGTCCAGGAGTCCGCCGGGCCGCAGGGCCTCCTCCAGCTTGTCAGCCGGGAGCTGGGCCAGCACTAGCTGCACATATTCCATGGGCCACCACCTGGCAGGGAGTGGGGGAGGCTGGCCCCCCGCTTGCCACTTCTATCACAATCCCCCCCTAGGGTCAACCGCGCCGCCGCCCGAAGCCCCACGCACCTGGGCAAAAGGCGCCAAAGGCCCCTCGCCCGCTCCGGCGGAGAGGCGAACAACGTGTTTGCCAGTGGGGTCATGGCCTGTATAATGGGTGTCGCACAGACGAGGAGGCGTCCCATGGACTTTCGCTTCAGCCCCGAAGAAGAGGCCTTCCGGGAGGAGGTGCGACGCTTCCTGGACGAGGCCCTCACCGACGAGGTCAGGACCCGCTTCGGGCTGCTGGACACGCCGGAGCGACAGCGTTTCGGCGACAGGCTGGCCGAGAAGGGGTGGCTGGGCCTGGGCTTCCCCACCGAGTACGGTGGGGCCGGCGAGGGCCTGAAGTTCGCCCCCTACATCCTCAACCAGGAGCTGCTGCGGGCGCAGGCGCCCATCGTGGGCAAGAACGTGGGCATCATCGCCAACGTCATCCTCCGCCACGGCTCCGAGGAGCTGAAGAGGGAGTTTCTGCCCCGCATCTTCCGCAACGAGATCCAGTGGGCCATCGCCTACACCGAGCCCGAGGCCGGCTCCGACCTGGCCAACCTGCAGTGCCGGGCCGTGCTGGAGGGGGACGAGTTCGTCGTCACGGGCATCAAACGGTTCATAACCTCGGCCCACTTCGCTGACTACTACTGGACGGCGGTGCGCACCGACCCTGCTGCCCAGCCCAAGCACCGGGGCATCAGCCTCCTCATCATCGACGCCTCCCTCCCCGGCATCACCGTCACCCCCATGTGGACCATCATCGGCGAGAGGACCAACGAGGTCTACTTCGACAACGTGAGGGTGCCCAAGAAGTACCTGGTGGGGGAGCTCAACCAGGGCTGGTACTACGTCATGGAGGCCCTCAACTTCGAGCGCTTCACCCTCACCTCCACCGTGCCCACCGAGCAGAAGTTCCGTCGGCTGGTGGAGTGGGTCAGGACGGCCCAGGTGGACGGCCGTCGCCTGGCCGATGACCCGGGCGTGCGTCGTCTGATCGCGCGGCTGGCCGTGCTGGTGGAGATGGCGCGGATGCTGGAGATCCGCTGCATTTGCACCGCTGTCAACCCCGAGAACGTGGCAGCGGTGGAGGCGGCCATGAACAAGATGTGGGGAGCCGTGGTGGAAACGGAGCTGGCCGATGCCACCCTGGACCTGATGGGCACCTCCGGCTATCTGGCGGCGGGCGATGAGGAGGCCCCCCTGGGCGGCCAGGTCCTGGACGACTACCTGTTCGTGGGACACATGCGGGTCGCCGCTGCCGGGGTGGACATCTCCAAGAACCTCATCGCCAAGAGGCTCCTGGGGCTGCCCGGTGGCTCCTGAGGCGCTGCCGGCCCCGCGCCAGCACACCTGACCAAAAGAGGGACGACATGGATATCGAACTTTCCGAGCTCCAGCGACAGCTGCAGGTCAGCGCCCGGCGGTTCCTGGAGGACAGGTGCCCCATCTCCCTGGTCCGCCAGCTGGAGAACAGCGACCCTGGCCTGCCCCATGACCTGTGGAGCGAGATGGCCCGCCTGGGCTGGCTGGGCCTGCCGCTGCCCCAGGAGCAGGGCGGCGCCGGACTCGGCCTGCAAGACCTGGTGGTCCTGACCAAGGAGCTGGGCCGCGCCCTGTGCCCCGTGCCCTACATCCCCACTGTGGTGGTGGCCGGCGGCCTGGTGGCCAGCGCCGAAGGCTTCTCTCAGAGGGAGGCCATCCTGGAGCGGATCGTGGCGGGGAGCCTCATCGTCTCCTTCGCCTTCCTGGAGCGAGGGCAGTACTACGACTACCGGGAGGTGGAGGCCCGCGCTGTCCCCTCCGACGACGGCTTCGTTATCGACGGCACCAAGCGGTTCGTGGAGTTCGCCACCGCCGCCGACATGCTGCTGGTGGCGGCCCGCACTGGCGACGGCACGTCGGCCGAGGGCCTCTCCCTGTTCCTGGTGGATGCTGCCTCCCCGGGTCTGGAGTTTAGCCGCCATCACACCTCGGCCCGCGATCCCCAGCACCGCGTCACCTTCCGCGGCGTGAGGGTGCCGCGTGAGCGGCTACTGGGCCGGGAGGGCGAGGGCTGGAGGCTGCTGCGCCCTGTCCTGCGACGGGCGGTGGTGGCCAGCTGCGGCTACATGATAGGGGTGGCCGAGCGGGCCCACGCCCTGGGGGTGGAATACGCCAAGCAGAGGGTCCAGTTCGGGCGGCCCATCGGTTCGTTCCAGGCCGTGCAGCACTATCTGGCCGAGACCATCACCCAGGTGGTGGCGGCAGACACGCTCACCTTCTACGCCGCCTGGTGCATAGACAACGGGCTGCCCGAGGAGGAGGTGGACTCCGTGGTGGCCAAGGCCAAGCTGGCGGCGGGGGAGGCCGTCAAGGCTGCCACCTTCATCGCCGCCCAGGTCCACGGCGGGCTGGGCTACATCGAGGACGTGGACATCACCCTGTTCCTGCGCAGGGGCAAGCAGCTCCAACTTTCGATGGGAGGGCCGCGCTACTGGTCGGAGGAGCTGGCGGCATCCCTGCTGTCCTAGGGGGCGCTCCTCCTCGGCCCTGGAAGGGGCGGCGTCCCTCAGCGAACCCGGGAGGGTGAGGCATGAGCCGAGAACAGCCACCAGAGCTGCCCGACGACATTCCCCCCGAGAGGGTAGCCCGCCTGCTGCCCCTCTTCGCCGAGTCGGAGCCACAGCCCGCGCCCCTGGAGGTCAACGAGTACCTCATCCGCCACTGGTGCGAGACCTTCGAGGATGCCAATCCTCTCTACCTGGACGCCGATTACGCCCGCAGCCGCTCCTTCCGGGGGCTCGTGGCGCCGCCGGCCTCCCTCATGACCACCTTCGCCATGCCCTTCCGCTGGCCCTGGCCGCCGCCCGAGGGCCTTCCCCGACGACACGTTCACTACGACGTGAAGGAGGCGCTGGGCCTGCCGGTAGGCATCATCTCCCGCATCGACATGGAGTTCCACCGCCCCGTGGAGGTGGGGGAGAGGCTGAGCATCAGCCAGCGGCTGGTGAGCGTCTCCCCCGTCAAGCAGACGCGCCTGGGGGAGGGACGGTTCTGGGTGGTGGAGCGCCGGTTCTGGAACGGCGATGGCCAGCTGGTGGCCACCGAGCAACTGACGGCCTTCGGCTACGGGCACGATGCTGCCGAGTCCTCGGACCAGCCTCCGGAGGGCGGCTGGAGCCCGGCCGTGGAGGAGGCCATCCAGGGCGGCCGCACCGGTTACCAGCCTCCCCCGCGTCGGCGCCTCAGGTGGCAGGACGTCTACCAAGGGCAGGAGCTGCCGTCCCTGTTCATGCCCATCACCTTCCTCCGCTGTGTCTATGCTGCCTCGGCCACCCGCGACTTCTCGCCTCAGCACTCGGACCCCCACTACGCTACGGTCCGTTCGAGGACACGCAACATCTTCGTCAACACCCCTTTCCAGATGGGGATGGTCAGCCGTCTGCTGACCGACTGGGCCGGCCCCGAGGCCACCGTCCGCAGGATAGCCCTGGCCATGCGCGACAACATCTGCGCCGGCGACGAGGTGCGCCTTACGGGCAAGGTATCGCGCAAGTACGTGCAGGACGGCCGCCACCTGGTGGACGTGGACGTCAGCATCATGACCGAGCACGGCATAGCCAGCCTCTGCGAGGCCACCCTTGAGCTGCCGTCGGACTGAGGGGCTGCCTGCGGGCCGGGAGGTGGCGCCATGACCGAAGGGCCGCTGAGAGGGCTGGTGGTTATCGACTTCTCCACCTGGATGGCCGGCCCCCTGGCCACCATGGTGATGGCTGACCTGGGCGCCGAGGTGATCAAGGTGGAGCCGCCCGGCGGCGACCCGGCCCGTCGCCTGCCCGCCTTCCAGACCTGGAACCGCGGCAAGAAGAGCGCAGTCCTGGACCTCAAGTCCGAGGAGGGGCGCCAGCGGGCGCGCGACCTGGTGCGGGGGGCCGACGTCGTGGTGGTCTCCTTCCGGCCAGGGGTGGCCGAGCGCCTGGGCATCGGCTACGAGGCCTGCCGCGCCCTGAACGAGGGGCTGGTCTACGCCTCCATCACCGGCTTCGGCGAGGCGGGCGAGTGGCAGCGCCTGAAGGGCTACGAGGCGCTGGTGGCCGCCAAAAGCGGGCGCATGATGGAGTTCGAGGGCATCGCCGACCGTCCCGGCCCTGGCTATCCGGCGGTGCCCTGCGCCTCTTACTCCGCCGCCATGCTGGCCATCCAGGGCATCATGGCGGCCCTGCACAAGCGGCAACGGACTGGCCAGGGCCAGAAGGTGGAGGTGTCCCTCCTGGGGGCCCTCATGCCCTTCGACATGGTGCTGTGGATCGGGTGGCAGCTAAAGCGGGACGAGCTGCAGCAGGTGGGAGGCTCGGCCCAGCTGTTGCGCCAGGCCCTTCTCGGCCAGAGGGTGCAGCCGTCCCAGGAGGCGCCCCCCGGGCACTACGACCCCACCCGCATCCATCGGCCGCGAGTGCGGGTGCCCCGCCCCAACTTCCTCACGGCCGTTACCAGGGACGGTCGCTGGATTCAGTTTGCCAACACTACCGACCGCCTGTGCGTGTCCCTCATGGAAGCGCTGGACCTGTTGCACCTCTACGGGGAGGAACGCTTCGCCAAGCTGCCGGCCGTCTTCACCGAGGAGGACGCCGAGGCCCTCTGGGAGCGGGTCCTGGAGCAGGTGCGCCAGAGGACCCTGGATGAGTGGAGGGCCGTCTTCGACCAGCGGCGGGACCTGGCCTGGGAAGAGGTCCGTTTGCCCTGGGAGTCTCACCAGCACCGTCAGGTGAGACACAACGGCCACTTCGTCGTGGTGCCGGGGCTGCAGGGACAGGAGACCCTCCAGCCCGGCCCCCTTTTCACCCTGGACGGCGTCCGGGCATTGCAGTTGCACCGTGCCCCCCTCCTGGGCGAGCACACGGATGAGCTGGTATCCCTGCCGGAGCGGCCGCCGTCGGTGGAGAGGGGAGGCGGCGAGGCCAGCGACGGCCCTCCCCTGGCGGGGGTGACCATCCTCGACTTTTCGTCCTGGATAGCTGGTCCACTGGCCGTCTCCATCCTGGCCACGCTGGGGGCCAGGGTCATCAAGATCGAGCCGGTGGGCGGCGACCTGAGCCGCTTCTCGACGGCGGGCCTCCTGGCCTTCCCCATGACCCAGGGCAAGGAGAGCCTGGCTGTGGACCTGACCAGGCCCGAGGGGCAGGAGATAGTGCACCGGTTGGTGAGAAGGGCCGATATCCTGCTGCACAACTACCGGGCCGACGTGCCCCGGAAGCTGGGCATCGACTACGAGACCTGTCGCCGCCTCAACCCAGAGCTGATCTACGTCAACGCCTCGGCCTACGGCGACTCGGGTCCCGACGCGGGGAAGCCCGCCTTCCATGCGACCATAGCGGCCCTGGCTGGCAACCAGGCCCGTCAGGCCGGCGCTGGCCACCCGCCCAGGGACATCGACCGTCTGGGCCTGGAAGACCTGAAGAGGGAGGCCTGGCGCCTCATCAAGGCGGCCGAGGGGAATGCCGACCCTATCGCCTCCCTGGGGACGGCGGCAGCCGTCCTGGTGGCCCTGCACCTGCGGGACCGTCACCGCCGCGGCTACTACATCGTCACCACTATGGTGGCCTCCAACATATACGCCAACTCGGACGAGGCCATCGTCTTCCCGGGCCGGCCCCCGGGCCAGCAGGTGGACGAGCAGGTGCTCGGCCTGGGACCCCTCTACCGCCTGTATCGCGCCGCGGAGGGCTGGGTGTTCCTGGCCTGTGTCCAGCCCTCGGAATGGGAGGCCTTCTGCTCCCTGGTGGGCAGAGAGGACCTGGCGGGCCGCTGGCAGGAGGCTTGGGGAGAGGGGGCCGCCCACCTGGCCGGCGAGCTGGAGGCCCTGTTCCTGGGGCGCACCGCCCGGGAGTGGGAGGAGGCAGCCATGCTCGCCGACGTGCCCCTGGTGGCCGTCGAGGAGCGGGACCCTGGACGCTTCTTCATGGAGGACCCGCGCATGCTGTCCCTCGGCTACAGCGTGGATGTGGTCTCGCCGGTTCACGGCAAATACAGGCGGCACGGCGCCTACTGGCGCTTCTCTCGTGACCGGCTGACCTTCGGCCCCTGGGAGCCTCTGGGCGGCCACACCGTCCCGATACTGCGGGAGCTGGGATACAGCGACCAGCAAATCTCGGACCTCGTCCAGCGGCGAGTGGTGGAGGCCTGGGAAGGGGGGCGGGCATGACCGAGGCCGTACGGGACAGGGCAGCCATCGTCGGCATCGGCTCCACCCGTTTCGCCAGAAACTTGGGCAAGTCGGAGCTGGAGAACGCCCTGGAGGCCTCGCGGCTGGCCCTGGAAGACGCCGGCCTCTCGCCGGCCGACGTCGATGCCATCTTCAAGGTGGAGACCCCCGGCGAGGAAGGCAACAGCGAGCTGGAGATCGCCCGCAACCTGGGCATACCCCAGCTCAGGGCCTGGGGCGCCGCCGGCTACGGCGGCGGCGGCGCCTGCGCGCCCATCGTGCTGGCTGCCCTGGCCATCGCCACGGGCGTGGCCAGCGTGGCCCTGGCCATCAGGGCGCGCAACCGCGGTTCGGGAGGCCGGCCCTGGGCCCGCGTGGGGACGCGGGTCCCGGGCGTCGCTGCCTTCGAGGTCCCTTACGGGCTGGCCAGCCCCGTCCAGCAGATAGCCACGCTGGCCCGACGCTACATGTGGGAATATGGCGTCACTTCCGAGGACCTGGCGACGGTGGCCGTCGTCCAGCGCTTCCACGCTTCCCACAACCCCAACGCCACCTTCCGCGACCCCATCACCGTGAACGATGTGTTGACCTCACGAGTCGTCGCCGACCCCCTCCACCTGCTGGACTGCTCCATGGAGAGCGACGGCGCCTGTGCGGTGGTGCTGACCACGGCCGAGCGCGCCCGGGACCTGCGTCATCGGCCCGTGCTGGTGACGGGTGTGGCCCAGGGGATGGGGAAGCGCCACTACATGATGGGTGGACTCGTTTACCAGGACGACCCCTTCGACTTTCCGGCCCGCTACACCGCTCGGGAGGTCTACAGGTCTGCCGGCCTGGGACCCGACGACATCGATGTCGCCCTGCTCTACGACGTCTTCACCCCCCTGGTCCTGTGGCAGCTGGAGTGCTACGGCTTCTGTCGCCGTGGCGAGGCTGCGGCCCTGGTCAGGGAGGGGCGCATCTGCTGGCCCGAGGGCGACCTCCCCGTCAACACCCACGGCGGCAGCCTCTCGGAGGCGTACATCCATGGCTTCAACCACATCCTGGAGGCGGTGCGGCAGCTGAGGGGCGAGGCCTTCTGCCAGGTGGCCGATGCCCGCGTGGCCCTGGTAGCGGCGGCGCCCATAGTGCCCTCCAGCGCCGTGATCCTGACTCGCCAGTAGGGGGCGCGACATGACCCGGCCTGACGGGGCCCAGCGACCTCTCCCCGAGATAACCCCCCTCACGGAGCCTTTCTGGGCCGGTGCCAGAGACCGGGTCCTGCTGCTGCAACGGTGCGCCCGTTGCCGGCGCTTCCGCTTCCCTCCCGAGCACGGCTGCGGCTATTGTGGCTCTCCCGAGTTCACCTGGGAGCGGGCCAGCGGCAGGGCCACCCTTTACTCCTGGACCGTAGCCCACTCGCCCCACCTTCCCTTCTTCATGGAGCGGCTGCCCTGGCCGGTGGCGGTGGTCCAGCTGGAGGAGGGGCCGCGAATGGTCACCAACCTGGTGGGGGTGCCCGTGGAGCGCTACGAGTTCGGCATGCCGCTGGTGGTGGACTTCTTGGAGGTGGACTCCGAGATCACCCTGCCGGTCTTCCGGCCGGCGGACAGTTAGGGGGTCCCATGGACTTTCGCAGCAGACAAGAGATGGAGGCCGTCCGGGCGGAGGTGCGCGCCGTCCTCTCCTCCGTTCTGCCGGCCGACTGGGGAGGCTCGGGGCTGCTGCCCATGGACGTGCTGCCGGAACATATGGGGCTGGCTCGCCAGCTGGACATGGCCCTGGCGGAACGGGGCCTGCTGGCGCCTTCCTTCCCGCCCGAGTACGGCGGCCGCGGCATGGGGCCGTATGGCCACTATGCCTTGCTGGAGGAGCTGGGGTACCACCTGGCGCCGCGTTTGACCACCATCGCCGTGGACCTGGTGGGGCCTGTCCTCTTGCTCTACGGCAGCGAGGAGCAGAGGCGGCAGCACCTGACCCGCATCGCCCGGGAGGGCACCATATGGTCCCAGGGGTTCAGCGAGCCTCAGGCCGGCTCCGACCTGACCTCTCTCCAGACCACCGCCCGCCGACGCGACGGCTGTTACGTCATCAACGGGCAGAAGATATGGACCAGCATGGCCCATCAGGCGGAGTGGATAATCCTCCTCGCCCGCACCGGCCCCCCGGAGTCGCGGGGCCGCGGGCTGAGCCTCTTCCTGGTGCCCGCCAAGGCGCCAGGCATAACCATCAGCCCCATCGTGGACATGACGGGGGCGCACATGCTGAACCAGGTCTTCTTCGAGGACGTGGAGGTGCCTGCCGAGAACCTGGTGGGCGAGGAGAACAGGGGCTGGGTCTATGCCACCACCCTCCTGCAGCACGAGAGGGGGGACGCCATCCTGGTGGGCCAGTTTCGCCGCCTGCTGGACGACCTCCGCTCCCTCCTCCAGTCCCGCTACGGCCGCGGCAAGGCCCCCGCCGCTGTCAGGCATGCCCTGGCCCAGGCGGAGGTGGAGCTGGAGGTCGGCAGGCTCCTGAACCTGCGGGTGGTGGACATGGCCGCCAGGGGCCTTCCCATGGACATGGAGGCGTCGGTCTGCAAGCTCTTCGTCAGCGAGTCGTTCCAGCGGTTCACCCACGTGGCATGCGCCATCCTGGGCCTGTGGGGCCTGGCGAGGGAGGGCAAGGGGTCCGTCCTGGGGGGGCGGGTGCCCTATTACCTCATGGCCTCGGTGCCCACCACCATCATCGCGGGGACGTCCGAGGTGCAGCGCATGATCACCGCGACGCGCGGCCTGGGCCTCCCCAGGTCCTGACGCCCTAAGTGGCGCCGGGCACGTAGGCCCAGCGGTCGCTGTGCAGGCTGCCGCCGTCGACCACTATCGTCTGGCCGGTGACATAAGAGGCCAGGTCGGAAGCCAGAAAGGCTATGACCTTGGCCACGTCCTGAGGCTCGGCCAGGCGCCCCAGCGGCGCCCGGCGCCGCAGGCGGCGCAACACCTGTTGGGGGAACCAGGCCCTCACCGCCTCCGTCAGCACCAGGTCCGGCGCTACGGCGTTGACCCTCACCTTGGGGGCCCACTCCAGGGCCAGGGTGCGGGTCATGGCCATGAGGCCTGCCTTGGCCGCTGAATAATGGCAGGAGTTGGGGGCGGGGACCATCCCCGCCACCGAGGCCACGTTGACGATGGCTCCCCCCCGTCCCTGCACCATCACCCGGCCGGCCGCCTGGCTGAACACGAAGGCCGACCGCAAGTTGATATCCAGCACCCGCGACCAGGAGCGGACGCTCATCTCCAGGAGAGGGCTGGGGCGCATGCCGCCCACGTTGTTGACCAGGATGTCCAGCCGGCCGAAGCGTTCCAGCGTCGCCTCGACGGCCCGCTGGGCCGTCCCCTCCTCGGTGGCGTCCCCTACCACCGCCAGCGCTTCCTGCCCGCTGGCCTGGGCTGCCGCGGCGGCCGCCTGGGCACGCTCCTCGTCCACATCCACAACGCAGACCCGGCAGCCCAGACGCGACAGGAGCAGCGCGGTGCTATAGCCGATGCCCGAACCGGCCCCGGTGACTATGGCCGACTTGCCAGCCAGGTTCAGAAGCGTATCGGCGGGGGAACTCACGGCTGCTCTATGTTAGGCAGCCCCCGTACCCGCGGTCAAGCAGAAGGGCCTGCCACTGGCGGACAGGCACGGAGCCCTGTCGCCGCGATCGTTCGTGCCGGCTCCTGCCGCCTCTGGGCCGATGCGCGGTGTAGACGGCTCTCTGGGCGCAAAGGGGGTCAAAAAGGACAATTTGCAGTCGGTAACGTTCCTTGTTACCCCGACGTCTAGATATGGGAAGCGACCGAAAGGGGGCAGTCTCATGTCTGGCGAGGGGCGCCACCACAGTGGGCCGTCCCGATTGCTGCTGCTGGCCCAACTGGCCTGGGCCGAAGGCCCCACCGAGACGGTCCTGGCCGACGCGGCCGAGGCCATCGGCCGCGCCTGTGGCGCCGATCTGGCTGAGGTGTTGGAGCCTCTCCCCCAGGACTCCCTCTTGCGGGCATGGCCCTATCCTCGCGCCAGGGAGCCTCGCCTTTCTCCCCTGGACTCCGACGTGCTGGGGCCTGTCATGAACGTCTCCGGCCCCGTCCTGCTGTCGGGTGAGGAGGCGAGGCTCACGCCCAATGCTGCCCAGGCTGGTGTCAGATGGGCCTTGGTGGCGCCGGTGTGGGTCGGCAACTCGCCCTGGGGGCTGCTGGCCGTCTATCGCCTCCGGGGCCGCCCCTTCACTGCCTATCAGGCCCGCCTGCTGCAGGTGGCGGCCAAGGCCCTCGGTTCCTTCCTGGAGCGGGCCCGGGCGAGTCGGGAGCTGGAGTCGCTGCGCCGCCGGTGGGACGCCCTCTGGACCAACCCCTACCAGATCGTGTGCGAGGTGAGTCCGGGCGGCCGCATCCTCAAGGTCAGCCCCGGCTTCACCGACCGCCTCGGGGTCGACCCCGACTCGCTGGTGGGCGCCCTGGCTGGCCAGTTCATCCACCCCGAAGACCTGCAGGTCCTGGTGGAGCTGGCCCAGCGTCCCCATGCCAAGATGGCCCTCCGCTGGCGCCTGCCCAACGGCGAGTGGATATGGCTGGAGGCCGTGGGCAAGGTCTTCGAGACGCCCGAGGGCAGTCGAAGGGTCCTGGTCACCGTGCGCGACCTTACGGAACACCGGCGGCTGGAAGCGGAGCTGCGTCAGAGCGAGGAGACCCTGCGCACCATCCTGGACACCGTCAGCGAGGCCGTCTTCATCACCGATAGCAGTCAGTGTTACGTCTGGTGCAATCAGGCCTTCAGCCGTGTTACGGGCTACACCCGCAGCGAGGCCATCGGGCTGCCCGTGTCCGCCCTGCTGCCGCCCGACCAGATGAACAAGGTGCGGGAGATCTCCCGGCGTCAGTTGCGGGGCGAGCTGGGCACATACTCCTACGACCTGGAGATCCTGAGCAAGGACGGGCGTCGCCTTCCCATCGAGGTCAGCGTGAGCGTCATCTGGCGGGCCGATGGCTCCTACTGGTTCGTGGGCACCTTCCGCGACATCAGCGAGCGCCGCCGCTGGGAGGCGCGATTGCTGCACCTGGCCGACCACGACCATCTGACGGGGGTCTTCAACCGACGCCGTTTCTACGAAGAGCTGAACCGGGAGATGGACCGCGTCAAGCGCTACGGGGGCCGGGCAGCCCTGCTCTGGGTGGACCTGGACGGCTTCAAGGACGTGAACGACCGCTTCGGCCACCACGTGGGCGACGATGTGCTGCGGCACGTGGCGGCTGTCCTCCGTCTGGAGGTGCGGCGGTCGGACATTGTGGGACGCCTGGGGGGCGACGAGTTCGGCATAGTGCTGGTTGAGGCCGACGAGCGGGAGGCGAGGGCCGTCGCCCAGCGCATTTTGGACCGCCTCCAGAACCTGACCCTCCCCGGCGGCCTGCACCTGTCCCTGTCGGCCAGCATCGGCATCGCCCTGTTGCACCGTATGGGGGCCGACGCCAAGGAGGCCATGGTCTACGCCGACAGGGCCATGTATGCGGCCAAGGCGCAGGGGGTAGGCCTGGTGGCGCTGCACCGCCCGTCCCAGGCCCAGTCCGTGCCCGTCTCGGCGCCCCACAAGGTGCGGGGCTGGGAGGTGAGGCTGCGCCGCGCCCTGCAGACGGGGCGCCTGCGCCTGTTCTGCCAGCCTATTCTGAACCTCCACACCAATCAGGTGGGTCGCTACGAGCTGCTGCTGCGGTTGCAGGAGAACAGCCACATCATCCCTCCCTCCCTGTTCCTGTGGGCGGCCGAGGAGCTGAACCTGGTGCGCGACATCGACCGCTGGGTGGTGGAACGCAGCCTGGAGCTGCTGCGCTTCCTGCTGGACAGCGGCCAGAGGCTGTCGCTGCACCTGGACCTGCACGTGAACATGTCGGGCCGTTCAGCCCTGGACCATCAGCTGCGGCAGGCGTTGCGCGACCTCGTCCGGAAGGCCCGCCTGGAGCCGGGCCGCCTCGTCTTCGAGCTGACCGAGACGGCGGCCCTTCTGGACGTACAGGAGCTGCGGGCCTTCATGGAGGAGATGAGGGAGATGGGGTGCCGCTTCGCCCTCGACAACTTCGGCTCCGGCCACTCCTCCCTGTATCAGCTCCGCTTCCTCCCCTTCGATTACCTGAAGATAGACGGCTCCTTCGTGCGCGGCCTCCTGAACGACCGCATAGACCGGATGATGGTGCGGGGCTTCGCCCTGGCCGCCAAGGCCTTGGGGTTGCGCAGCATCGCCGAGCACGTGGAGGACCAGCAGACGCTGGAGGTGTTGCGAGAGCTGGGGGTGGACTACGCCCAGGGCTACTGCATCGGTCGGCCGCGGCCAGTGGAGCAGGAATGGCCCGACGTCAGTGGGGCGGCAGCTCCAGAGGGCGTCCGTTGAGGGTGACGGTGGCCTCCACCTTCACTGGCTGGGCCAGGGCCTGCTCCACGTAGCAGGCCGAGCGGGCCAGCGATACCAGCCGGGCTACCTCTGATGGCGGCGCCGAGGACTCCAGCCCCAGCTCCATCTCGAACCCGTCACAGCCGGCACGCAGGGTGCCGGCCAGGGCGGAGCCCTCGGTCCAGAAGCGACCCCGCACCTTGACGGTGGCCCTCTCCAGGGGTATGCGCAGACGGCGGGCCAGACTGGCCGCCACCGACAGCGTTCAGAGGGCCAGGGCCGCCGCCAGATAGGCCAGCGGCGTGGGAGCCGAGCCCTCGCCGCCCGCCTCTGGCGCCTCGTCGGAGAAGATGAAGTGCTGGATGCCGTCGCTGCGGCCGGCGCGGGCGCGCCGCAGGGTAGGCGTCAGCAGCTCGGCGCTGGCCTCGTAAATGAAGTGGCGCCGCGGCCGGTCTGTTTCCCTCACGGGCCTCCCTCCTTGTGCGGCTGGTCGGGCCGGTAGAACACGACCCGCACCCTTTCCAGGGTCGCCAAACCCTCCTGGACCATCTCTCTCACCGTGGCCAGGAAGGCCTCTATTTTCTCGGGTCGGTCGGCAACCTCGATGACGATGGGCAGGTCGCTGGACAGCTCCAGCAGTCGGGAGGTGTGAATGACGCTGTTGGCCCCGAAACCCTCGATGCCGCGGATCACGGTGGCCCCTGCCAGCCCCTGCTCCCGGGCCTTTTCCACCAGCGCCCGATATAGAGGGCGGCCGTGCCAGCGGTCGCTCTCGCCGATGAAGATGCGCAGTAGCAGCGCCTGCGTCTCCTCTTCCACGCCTTCAGCTCCCGATGCTGCCCAACGCCCTGCCCAGCACGAAGGAGGCCAGGCCGCCTATCAGGCTGGCTGCCAGGTATCCCAGGCATAGGAGATAGGCGCCGTCCCTCAGCAGCCCGTGGGACTCGTAGACGAAGGTCGAGAAGGTGGTCATGGCACCCAGGAACCCCACTGCCAGCAGGGAGCGGGCCTCGGGCCCCAGCAGCCCCCGTTCCTCCACCAGGGCTATGATAACCCCCAGCAGGAAGCACCCCAACAGGTTCACCACCAGGGTGCCGTAGGGGAAGGCGGTGCCCAACAGGGAATAGACCGCACGGGCCAGGAAGTAACGGGCCAGGGCCCCCAGGGCCCCTCCCGTCGCTACCGCTACCACCGTCATCGGCCTCGTAAAGAAAAGGCCCCCACCGCGTCGTTCGGTAGAGGCCATCAGCGTCGCCGCGGTTCGGCGCCTTCCGGGCGCCGGGCGGGCCTCATCGCCCCTTCTGGTGGGCGATGGAGGATTCGAACCTCCGACCTTCTCGGTGTAAGCGAGACGCTCTGCCGCTGAGCTAATCGCCCACCTGCCAAATCCATGCTATTTATAGAGCATGGGGGCGGTCAAGGGCGGGCCCGAGGCGCAACAGCAGCAGCCAGCAGGAGGTGAGGCATGAAGGTATTCCTCTCGGCGGCCATCACCAGCGGCCGACGCGAGTATGTGGAGGCGGTGCGGGCCATCGCCCAGGCCCTGCAGGATGAGGGGGTGGAGGTCCTGAACCAGCGTGTAGCCGACCCCACCTTCCCGCAGCCATCGGTGGACAGGGCCCGTGCCCTGCGGGAAGTCTATCAGTGGCTGCAGGAGGCCGATGCCCTGGTGGCTGAGGCCACCATCTCCTCCACCGGCGTCGGCTGCGAGCTGACCACCGTCCAGATGCGCGGCAAGCCCGTGCTCCTGCTCTACGACGCCCACTTCGGCTTCCGCATCTCCGACTGGGTGCTGCATCATCCCGATCCCAAGGTCACCGCCCGTCCCTATCGCGACCTCCCCGAGCTGGTCGAGGAGGTGCGCCGCTTCGTGCGCGGGCTGAGGGGCGCCGCCTCCGGGTAAGGCCCCCACAGCCCCTGGCTCACAGGGGCAGGAGCCACTGCAGCAGCCGCTCGCTGGTGCGGGCGTCGCCCGAGGGGCCTTGGTAGACAGTCCTCCCCTGCTCCAGCACATAGACGCGGTCTGCTAAGGGCAGGGCCAGGTCCAGCCTCTGCTCGGCCAGCACCACTGCCACGCCCTGGCTGCGCAGGGCCCGGACGACCTCCTGCACGCGTTCCAGCCAGGGCATGCCCAGGCCCTCGAAGGGCTCGTCCATCAGCAGCACCCTGGGGTTGCGCACCAGCGCCCGGGCGACGGCCAGCATCTGCTGTTCGCCCCCGGACAGAGCGGTGGACTGGGCCTGCCGCCGCTCCCACAGGCGGGGGAAAAGGCTGTATACCCCCTCGACTGTCCAAGGCCCGGGACGTTGCGCCAGCGACAGCTCCTCCTGGACCGACAGGCCCGGGACGGGCCGCCGTCCCTGGGGCACGAGGCTGAGTCCCGCCCGCGCCAGCTGCAGGGGGGAAAGGCCCGTCACGTCTCTTCCCTCCAGCACCACCCGCCCCGAACGCGGGCGCAGGAGGCCGGCGACGGCGTGCAGAAGGGTGGTCTTGCCCATGCCGTTGCGGCCCAACAGGGCCACCACTTCGCCCCGACCTACCTCCAGGTCCACACCGTGCAGCACCTGGGCCTGGCCATAGCCACAGGCGAGGCCCGATACCTGCAGGGCCGGCGGGCCCGCCTCTCCCTCGCGGGGGACGATAGCCTCAGCCCCTGTCAGCTTCGGCCCGGCATAGGCGGCCAGGAGCCGCGGGTGGCTGCGCACCTCCTCGGGCCTCCCCTCCAGCAGCACCTCGCCCCCGTGCAGCACTGTCACCCGCTCGCTGAAGGCATAGGCGAAGGCCAGGTCGTGTTCGATGAGCAGCACCGTCAGCTGGCGCGGCAGGCCCAGCAGCAGCCGGCCGATGCGTTCCCTCTCCGGAGGCGACAGGCCAGCCAGCGGCTCGTCCAGCAGCAACAGCCGCGGCCTTTGGGCCAGGACCATGGCCAGCTCCAGGAGGCGCCGGTCGCCGTGGGAGAGAGCAGCGGCCGGCTGTCCGGCCTGCCCTTCCAGACCCACCCGCTCCAGCACCCGCAGCGCCTCGTCCCTAAGGCCAGGCGTCCCCTCCAGGGGGACGAAGGGCCACCAGCGACGGCCCCTGCGGCCAGCCAGCAGGGCCAGCATCGCGTGCTCGAGGCAGCTCTTGTCGGGGAAGACGCTGGGCACCTGGAACGAGCGCACCACCCCCAGAAGGGCGATGCGCTCCGGGGGAAGGCCGTCGATGCGCCGCCCGTCCAGGTAGATGGCGCCCCCGCTGGGGCGCAGCTCGCCGCCGATGAGGCGAAAGAGGGTGGTCTTGCCGGCACCGTTGGGGCCGATGAGGGCCCTGCGCTCTCCCATGGCCACGGCGAGGGAGACGTCCTTCAGGGCCAGCGCCCCGCCGAAGGCCCTAGACAGGCGCTCCACCCGCAGCTCCGCCATCGGCACCCCCGCGGGCCAGACGTCTCACCCCCGACGACGCCCACGCTGCCAGTCCGGCCAGGCCCCCTCGCCCCCACAGGACCGTCGCCACCAGCAGCAGCCCCAAGAACAGGTTCCAGTAATCGCTGCGGGCGCTGGCCCAAGCCTCGACGGCCACATAGGCGCTCGCCCCCACGGCCGGCCCCCAAGGGGCCTGGGGCCCGCCCAGCAGCACTACGATGAGCATCACCCCCGACACGGACCAGGAGAGGTCCCGCGGGTGGACGAAGCCGCGCTCGTGGGCAGCGATGGCCCCGGCCACGCCGGTCACGGCCGCTGCGAGGGCATATGCTGCCAGACGGTAGAGGAACACGGGGTAGCCCAGGGCGCGGGCACGGGCCTCGTTCTGGCGGGCGGCGTCCAGCACCTGCCCCAGGGGCGATGCCCACGCCGCCGAAAGCAGCAGATAGCTGCCCACCAGCGTTCCTATGGCCAGCCCGTACAGGGCGCGGTGGTCTTCCAGGCCCGTCAGCGCCGGGACGCCTGCGATGCCGTCGTCGCCTCCCGTCAGGTCGCGCCACTGGAGGGCCAGGACATGGGCCAGCTGGGCGAAGGCGAGGGTGAGCATGAGGAAAAAGATGCCGCGGCCCCGCAGGACCAGGACGCCTGTGGCCAGGGCGAAGCCCACCGCCACCAGGGCTGCCACCGGCAACGCCAGCCAGGGCCACGGCGCCACATGTCTCGCCAGGAGGGCGGCGGCGTATGCCCCCAGCCCCCAGAAGGCGGCATGGCCCAGGGAGACCATCCCTCCCCTGCCGACCAGCAGTCCCAGGGCCAGGGCTGCCGTGGCCAGGGTGGCCGCCTCCACCCCGAGGTGAAGGGTGAAGCCGCCCGCCAGTGGCGGAACGGCGGCCAGGACGGCCACGGCCGCTAACGCCAGCAGGCGCAGGGGGGTCCTTCTCTTCACGGTGTCCTCTTGCCCAGCAGTCCCTCGGGCCGCCAGACCAGCACCACCGCTAGCAGCCCCGAGACCATGGCCGCCGTGAACTGGGGGAAGTAGAGCTTGCCCAGGGCGTCGGTGAGACCCACCAGCAGGGAGGCGGCCAAGACGCCCTCTATCTGTCCTGCCCCGCCCATGACCACCACTACCAGGGCCAGCAGCAACAGCTCGAAGTCCCGTCCCGGCGCCAGGGCCAGACGGGGCAGGCCCACCACCCCGGCCAGGGCAGCCAGGGCCACCCCCAGGGCGAAGGTCAGGGACAGTACGGCACCTGTCGGCACGCCCGCTAGTTGGGCCATCTCCCCGTCGCCCACAGCCGCGCGGATCGCCACGCCCAGCCGCGTGCGTCGCAGCAGCAGCCTCAGCAGGACGAACACGGCCACCCCCACTCCGATGATGACCAGGGGGTAGGAGGGATAGACGAAGCCGCCTATCTCGATGGGGCGGTGGAAGGGAGGCGGCGCCCCAACGCTGCGAATGTCGCCGCCCCAGCCAGCGCGGGTGGCATCGGCCATTACCAGGGCCAGGCCGAAGGTGAGGAGCACCTGGTCCAGCTCGCGGCCCCCGCCACGCAGCCGCCTCAGCAACAACCAGTCCATGCCCAGGCCCACGGCCGCCCCTAAGGCCGGCCCCACCAGCAGGCCCAGCCAGAAGTTCCCCCACTCGTTGCAGACGGTGAAGCCCACATACCCGCCCAGCGTATAGAGGGCGCCATGGGCCAGGTTGACGAAGCGCCCCGCTCCCAGCACCAAGGAGAGACCCGATCCCAGGAGGAACAGGAGCATCCCGTAGGAGAGGCCGTTGAGCAGCGCCGACAGGTGCTCCATGGGCGTCGGCTGGCACCCTCTAGCCCGGGTCCCGCAGGCGTCCCAGGTCCTTCACCACCACGTTCACCACCTGCCCGCCCTCGTCCCGCACCTGTCGCAGGTAGATGTTCTGGACCACGTTGTGGGTGACAGGGTCGAACTCGAAGGTGCCCCGGGGGCTGTCGAAGTGGAGCGCCTCGGCTGCCCGCACCAGGGCATCGGGGTCGGAGGTGTCGCCCTTCACGGCCTCCAGCACCTCGGCGATGACCCTGGCGCCGTCGTAGGCCTGCACAGCGAAGACGCTGGGCAGCTCACCGTAGCGACGCCGGTAGTCCTCCACGAACTGACGGTTAGCGGCGTTGTCGAGGGTGACGGCCCAATAGAGGCTGCTGTAGGCGTCCAGGGCATCGCGTCCCACCGACCTGAGCACGTCCTGCTCCACCGTCCAGCCCGTCACCGCCAGGGCGATGCGCCCCCTCAGCCCGGCCTGGACGAACTGCCGCAGGAAGAGGACGGCGTCGCTGCCGGAAGCGAAGCCGTAGACGGCCTCGGGTCGGGCCGCCCGTATGCGGTCGATGACGCTGCTGAAGTCGGTGTTGCCCAGGGGGTAGGGGATCTCGTCCAGGACTCGACCTCCGGCAGCCACGAAGCTCTCTCTGAAGGCGGCCCGGCTCTCCTGCCCGAAGCCGTAATCGGCGTAAATGATGACTACCCGCCGGGCCAGCTCCTCGGCCACCCATCTCCCCAGGGGGAAACTCACCTGCCAGCTGGTGAAGGAGGCGCGGAAGATGTAGGGACTCTTGCGGCTGCGGGTCAGGTCGTTGCCGCCGGCATTGGTGATGACCGACAGGGTGCGGCTCTGGTGCAGGAGGTCGCGCATGGCATAGGCGGAGGAGGTGCTGACTACGCCTGTAAATATGTCCACCCTGTCGGCCTCGATGAGCTTGCGGGCGCGGGTGAGGGCGGTGTTGGGGTCGGCGGTCTCGTCTTCCACCAGCAGCTCGATGGGTCGTCCTCCAGCCACGAAGCCGGCCTTCTCGAAGTAGAGGTTGTAGCCGTTGAGCAGGTCGCGTCCCAGGGCCGCGTAGACGCCGCTGGTGGGCACTAGCACCCCCACCCTCACGGGCGGCCCGCTGCCCCGACGGGCAGCCGGGGTGGGCGCCTCCTCGCTCTCCTGGCCGCAGCCCACCATCCCGGCCACGGCCAACCCGGCCCCGAGCCTGAGCAGGTGACGACGGGAAAACCTTCTTCCGTACATTTCACCCCTTTTTCCGTGGGAGTGCGTGGAGCGGCCCGCATGCGCCCTGTCGGGGATGCGGTCACCGTCCAAGGGTAAGGGGAGGTAGGTCGCGGCGCAACCGACGCGACGAGGGCAGCCACATCTCTTCGATAGGCCCTATAATGGGGGCAGAGCGACCATGCGTGTCCACTGGCGTCGTCTCTTCTACCGCCCCCGGGCCGTGGTGACGGCCAGGGAGGGAGAGGTGGCCACATTGCGCATCGAGGGCCTGGTCTGTGACCTGTGCGCCGCCCGCGCCCGCCGAGGTCTCCTGTCCCTGCCGGGGGTTCGGGTGGCGACGGTGGACCTGGAATCGGGCACGGCGCTGGTGCGGTCCGCCGCCCCTCTGCCCGAGGGCGCTCTGGAGAGGGCGGTGGAGTCCACCGTCCTCTTCCCTCGCCTGCGCCGGCTGCTGGACGGCATTCGTCGCGCCCTGGCGCGTCGCGGGAGGGGTGCAGCGTGAAGGTCGGCGCCCACGTCTCCACCGCCGGCGGAGTGGACAAGGCCATCGACCGTGCCCTGGAGATGGGGGCCGAGGCGGTGCAGATCTTCACCTCCGCCCCCCAGAGCTGGCGTCGGCGCGAGTTCGGCGCCCAGGAGGTAGAGGCCTTTCGTGCCCGCGCCCAGGCCGAGGGGCTGGGGCCCAATTACATCCACGGCCCCTATCTCATCAACCTGGCCAGCCCCAACCGCGAGCTGGTGGCCAAGTCGGTGGAGGCCCTGGTGCTGGACATGGAACTGTGCCACCGCCTAGGCATGAAGGGGGTCATTTTCCACCTGGGAAGCCACAAGGGGGCAGGCCTGGAGGAGGTGTTCGGCCAGATAGTGGACTGCCTGCTGCAGGTCTTGTCCCGCACGCCGGAGGACACCTGGCTGGTGCTGGAGAACTCGGCCGGCATGGGCGGGGCCGTCGGCTCCCGCTTTCCCGAGCTGGGACGCATCGTGCGGGCGGCCGCCCATCCGCGCCTGAAGGTCTGTCTGGACACCCAGCACATGTTCGCCGCTGGTTACGATGTCCGCAGCCGCCAGGGGCTCGAGGCAGCCATGGAGGAGTTCGATCGAGAGGTGGGGCTGGAGCGGCTGGTGGCCGTTCACGCCAACGATTCCAAATGTCCCCTGGCCGGCGGCGTAGACCGACACGAGAACATCGGCCACGGCTATATCGGCAACGAGGGGTTCCTCAACATCATCGCCCACCCGGCCTTCCGTGACCTGCCTTTCCTGCTGGAAGTGCCGGGCATGGACGGCGAAGGCCCCGACCGCCCCAACGTGGAAGCCCTGAAGGGGCTGCGAGCAGCCGCCCTGGGCGGCTGACAGCCGCACAGGCTGGTCTAGCGCTCCTTCACACTTTTTTCATGGGATTCACGGTCGACAATGTTGGCAACACTGCCTTGCCTCGCTACATTCCTTAAGCGGGATGGCTGCCAATGCTCGACAGACGCCCCCATTCTCCCAGGCCGACTTCGAGGAGCTCTATCGTCGGCACCACCGACGGGTGCTGGCCTATATCCGTCGCAGGGTCGACGACCCTGAGCTGGCCCAGGACCTGGCTGCCGACACCTTTCTCCAGGCGCTGGCCAGCTTTCACCGCCTGCAGCGGCTGGAGGCGGGCCTCAGCTGGCTGCTGACCATCTCGCGGCGCACCGTCAACGCCCATCTGCGCCGCCGTCGTGTCCTGCCCCTCCATCTCTGGGGCTGGCCATCGCCGGAGCCTGCTGACCCGTGTCGCGAGCTGGAGGAAGAGGAGCTGGCTGCAGCCCTGCGCAGGGCGGTGAGGTCGCTGCCGGAGCGGCAACGGCAGGCGTTGCTGTTGCGCTTCGTGCAGGGGCTGCCCGGGCCGCAGGTGGCCCGCGTCATGGGCATCCAGCATGGCACGGCGCGGTTGCTGCTGCACCGGGCCATCGGACGCCTCAGGGAGGACCTGGGCCGCTACGCTGAGGCGGGCTGAAGGCGGTAGATCTCGCCCAGCACCTCCAGGAAGGCCTGGACGGTGCGGGAGCGGCGGCGGTTGTGGCGGTGGATGAGGGCGATGGTGCGCTTGGGCGGAGGCGCGTCGGCGATGGGTACCTCCACCAGGGCGCCCACCTGCAACTCCCGCTCGATGGTGACCTTGGGCACCATGGCGATGCCCAGGCCCTGCTCCACCATGCGCTTGGTGGCCTCCAGCGAGTCCAGCTCCATGGCCACGTGGGGCACCAGCCCCGCCTGGCGGAAGTAGGAGTGGATGAGGCCGAAGTAGCTGGAGCCGCGGTCGTAGAGGATGAGGGGCTGGGACGCCACCTCCTCCAGGGTCACCCGCTGCCGACGGGCGAAGGGGTGGTCGCAGTGGACCACCAGCACTATCTCGTCCTCGTAGAGGGGCACCGTGTCCACGTCGGGGTGGTGGATGGCCCGCACCAGCCCCACCTGCACCTCGTCCCCTAGCACCATCTGTAGCACCTGCTCCGACCGCCCCGTGCGGATGGAGACGTTGATGCCCGGATAGCGCTGGCGAAAGACGTGCAATATCTTGGGGAGGACGTAGGTGCTGATGGTCAGGGCCGAGCCCAGACGCAGGTGCCCCAGCTGCAGGTTGCGCACCTCCTCCACCGTGTCCCGCGCCTCCTTCACGATCTGCAGGATGCGCAGGGCATAGGGGAGGAAGGCCTCCCCCGCATCGGTCAGGCGAACGCCGCGGCCGCCCCGCTCGAACAGCTCCTCCCCTAGCTCCCGCTCCAGCGACTGGATGCGGGCGGTCACCGAGGGCTGGGTGAGCTGGAGGGCCTGGGCCGCCTTGCTGAAGCTATGGAGCTGGGCTACCTGCACGAACGCCTCTATCTGCCCCAAGTCCATGGCTATCCCCCGGCCACATGCATTAACGTATCCTATGATAGCACATTTGCATCCTCTAGCGGCGTTCCTCTAACGACTTCCGATAGCCACCTCGGGCTAGCGTCGCTCCGTCCGCTGACGGAAGCCGCGGCCTACATCGTGCTCCTCGAACCAGCGGCGGTTCACATCGATGTAGTGGCGCCACTCTTGGGGCAGGTCGTCCTCGTGAAAGATGGCGCTCACCGGACAGACGTCCACGCAGGCGGCACAGTCGATGCACAGCTCGGGGTTGATATAGTACTGGTCGTCATGGTCGCTGGTGTGGATGCAGTCTACGGGGCAGACGTCCACACAGGAGGCGTCCTTCACTCCCTTGCACGGCTCGGCGATGACGTAAGCCATGGGCCCTTCCCGATAGCGCTGTGAAGGTTAGCTTGATAGCAAGATTTTAACATCACCGCCCCAGGCTGCCAAGTCAGGAAGGGCGCACGCCCCGCTTCTGCACGGCCACGTCCCCCCGGACTCGCGCCTGGCAGGCCAGGCGCAGACGCCTGGCCCGCACCTGGGCCTCGCCGAACTCGGCGTAAAGGGTGCGACGCTCGCTGGGACCCATGGGGTCCAGGCCGTCCTCCCCCTCCTCCACGACGCAGACGCAGCTGGTGCAGATGCCCTGACCGCCGCAGGTGGTGGGCCAGTAATAGCCCGCTTCGTGGGCTGCCTCCATGATGGTCTGCCCCGGACGGGCCTCCAGCGTCAGCCCCTGCGGCAGGACGGTTATCCTGGGCATGGTCCCTCCGGGGGCATTGTAGCACCGCCCCAGGTTGCTCTTGGCCTGGGCCTGTGGTCTATACTATCCATAAACCCGTCGAAGGCCGCCATGAAGCAGGTGCCCGAAGTCCCGGCCCCCATGCGTCACGGGGCCCCGATGCGCGCCCGCCCCCGAGGGGCTGGGGGGCCGCTGGCGGGCTGCGGCCATCGCCCTCCCCACCGCAGGGGAGCGGTGCCCGAGGAAGGCTGAGGGCAGGCATGTCCGTTCCCCGCCTAGACCAACTGCCCAAGGGCCATCGCTTCGCTCCCACCACTTACACCCTGGACGACGCCTGGGTGGACGCCTACCTGGCAGCTACCGAGGACGTCACCACGGCGGCGCTGGAGCCGCAGGCGGTGCCGCCGCTGGCCGTGCTGGCCCTGGCCGTCCGCGCCCTGCTGGAGCAAGCCCGCCTGCCCGAGGGCAGCCTTCACCTGTCACAAGAGATGGCCTGCCACCGCCTGCCCCGCCGCGGCGAGACGGTCACCGCCGAGGCGGCCATCGTCAGTCGCAGCGAGCGTCAGGGGTGGGCGCTGCTGGGCGTAGAGCTGTCGGTCCGGGACTCGGAGGGAGAGCTGCTGGTATCGGGGCGGGCCACCCTGGGCCTGCCAGCTGGGGGTGGGAAGCCTTGACGGAGGGGGCGCCCGTGGCCCTGGTGGAGCTGGTCCGCCATCTGGACCAGGCCAAGATAGACCGCTACGCCCAGGTGAGCGGCGACCACAACCCCCTGCACGTGGACCCTGCCTTCGCCGCTCGCACCCAGTTCGGGGGCACCGTGGCCCATGGCATGCTGCTGCTGGCCTATGTGTCCGAGGCTCTGGCCCGCGCCTGGGGACGTCGCTGGCTGGAGGGGGGAAGGCTGCGGGCCCGCTTTCGCCTTCCGGCCCGCCCGGGCGACGCTCTCACCGTGCGGGTGCTGCCGCGGGGCAGCGCCTCCTGCCTGGTGGAAGTGCTGGACGGTAAGGGGCAGGTGCTGGTGAGTGCCGAGGCCGAGGCGGCCGAGACCCCCGCAAGCCCGCCACGGAAAGGAGGCGATACCCCTGGCTAGGGCCGTCGTAACCGGTTTGGGCTGCATCACCCCCATCGGCCTGCGGGTGGAAGAGTTCTGGCGCAACCTGGTGGCCGGGGTATCGGGGGTGGGGCACATCACCGCCTTCGACCCTTCGGGCCTGGGCTGTCGCATCGCCGCCGAGGTGAAGGGGTTCGACCCCCTGGACTACATGGACCTGCGCACGGCCCGCCGCTGCGCTCGCTTCAGCCAGTTCGCTATCGCCGCCGCTGCCCAGGCAGTGGAGGATGCCGCTCTGGCGGTGGAGCGCCTGGACCCCTACACCGTTGGCGTGGTGATGAACACTGGCGGCGGGGGCGTCCCCGACATTGCCGAGGGGGAGCGCACCTACCTCGAGAAGGGGCCGGCCAGGGTCAGCGCCTTCCTGGTTCCCATGCTAGCCCCCAACATGCCCTCCTGCCAGATAGCCATGCGCTACGGCATCAAAGGGCCCGTCATCACCTCGGTGGCCGCCTGCGCCGCCGGCGCCTATGCCTTCGTAGAGGCCAAATGGATCATCGACCGGGGAGAGGCGGACGTGGTCATCGTCGGCGGCAGCGAGGCGAGCCTGCACCCCCTGACCATCGCTGCCTTCGACAACATGCGCGCCCTGTCGCGCCGGAACGACGACCCCCAGGGCGCCTGCCGCCCCTTCGACCGCGACCGCGATGGCTTCGTGTTCGGCGAAGGGGCCGTGGCCCTGGTGGTGGAGCGGCTGGAGCATGCCCTGGCCCGCGGCGCCCGCATCTATGCCGAGCTGGCCGGGGGTGCCATGACATGCGACGCCTACCACATCACTGCCCCGGAGCCATCGGGGGAGGTGGCGGCCCGGGCCATGACGGGCGCCCTCCGTGCCGCCGGCCTGGCGCCGGAGGAGGTGGACTACATCGTAGCCCATGGCACCGGCACGCCCCTCAACGACGCCACCGAGACGGCGGCCATCAAGAGGGCGCTGGGGGAGCACGCCTACCGGGTGGCCATAAGCTCGCCCAAGTCCATGGTGGGACACCTGCTGGGCGGGGCCGGCGCCCTCTCGGCCCTGACGGCCGTCCTGGCCATCCACGAGGGGGTCATACCTCCCACCATCAATCTGGAGAACCCGGACCCGGCCTGCGACCTGGACTACGTGCCCGGGGCGGCGCGACGGGCCGAGGTCCGCACCGCCCTGGTCAACGCCTTCGGCTTCGGTGGGCAGAACGCGTCGGTGGTGTTCCGCCGCTATGACGGCGACGCCCGGGGGCGCTAGCCCCCGCGACCTCTGCTACGGCTGTGGGCCGGCCAACCCCCACGGACTGGCCATCGCCTTCGAGGCCCAGGGAGACGAGGCGGTAGGGCGCTTCATCCCCAGGCCTGAGCACCAGGGCTTCCCGGGCTACGTCCACGGCGGGGTGGTGGCGGCTGCCCTGGACGAGGCCATGGGCTGGGCCGTCTACCAGGCCGGAGCCTGGGCCCTCACGGGCCGGCTGGAGGTGCGCTTCCGTCGCCCGGTGCCGGTGGGGCAGCCCCTACAGGTGCGGGGCAGGGTCAAGGAGGCGCGGGGCAGGCGCCTCCTGGCCGAGGCCCGCCTGCTGGATGCCCGGGGCGAGTTGCTGGCCGAGGCGGAGGCCCTGTTCCTCCGGGTCGGGCCGGCGGAGGCGGAGCGGCTGCGGGCCTTCTACGGCCTGCCCCCCGGCGAGGGGCCATCTGCTTCCCCCTAGCGCTCCCGTGCCCTACCATCGAACTTGGCAATGGTCCTGGCAAGGGAGGCGACCACCAAAGGCGCGACCAAGGCGGTGGAGCCCTGGTTCATCACCGCTCATCGCGCCCTCGCCAGCATCGTCCCCCTGGAGCTGGGCTACCTGGTAGCGACCCCCATCGCCGACCTTTTCTACCTGCTCTGGCGAGAGAAGCGGGAGGCCACCAAGCGCAACTACTCGCGGCTGCTGAACCGCCCCCTCGATGACCCGGAGGTGGACCGGCTGGCGCGGGGCAGCTTCCGTCACTTCGGCCGCTATATCGCCGAGCTCGTTTCGGTTCAGGGCTGGGACCTGGACGACCTGCGCGACCGCGTCACCATCTACGGGGACGAGCACTTCGAGGAGGCCCGCTCCTACGGGCGCGGCGTCATCTTCACCAGCGCCCACATGGGCAGCATCGAGATCGCCAGCGCCCTCCTGCTCCTGCACGGCTATCGTGTCACCTCGGTCATGAACCGCCTCCGCCCCTGGTGGCTGCACCGCTGGGTGGTGATGATGCGCGAGCGGATGGGCGTCACCCTCCTGCCTACCGAGGGCACTGGCCTGCGGCTGCTGCGGGCCCTGCGCCGCAACGAGCTGGTGGCCCTGGTGCTGGACCTGGGCGTGCGCAACGGCGAGGGCCGGCCGGTGACCTTCTTCGGCCACAAGACCTACTTCCCCACGGCGCCGGCGCGGCTGGCCCGCCTTTCGGGCGCTCCCATCCTGCTGGGGCTGGCCGTGCGGCGCCCCGGGGGACGCTTCGCCGCCTACGTCAGCCCGCCCATCTTCGCTGACCCGAGTCTCGACCCCGAAGAGGACGCCCACCGCACCACCCAGCAGGTGCTGGTGCACTTCGAGCGCTTCGTGGCCCGCTACCCCGACCAGTGGTACCCCTTCCGCGACATGTTCCCGCAAGACGGGCCTTGACCGCCGTCCCCCTCTGCAGTAGGGTCTAAGGGTCTGGACGGCGGGGAGAGATGACGGGGTTGGACGGGTTGCGGCGGCTGGCTGCCTGGGCCTCGCTGCCCCTTGTGCTCCTGATAGCCCTAGCCATCGGCTGCGAAGGCGGCGAGGCCCCCTCCACAGCGACCCCGTCCGCCCAGGGGCGGCCGGGGGTCCCCCGGGAGACGGAAGACGAGCTGCGGGCCATCCTGCAACGCTGGGGCAGCCGCGACGCCCGCATCGCTTACAAGGCCAGCAGCGTGACCCGCGGCGTCCGCGAGGAGGCGGACATCCTCTTCCAGTGGCGGCCCTCCCTGAGGCAGTGGCGTATGGACATAGCTCTGGCCGACGGCGGGTCTGGCTCCGTCATTCACGACGGCACCGACCTCTACCTGTGCGACGACGCCGAGCACGCCTGCCTCAGGCTTAGGCCCGAGGAGTCGCCGGTGGCGCCCCTGCCCTTCGTGGCCGACTCGAGGGTGCTGGCCGACCCGGGCCTGGTGGCCGAGGCGGTGTTGCAGCAGCTAGGGGAGGGCACCACCGCCGTCTCCAGCCGCACGGTAGCCGACATCGCCGCCCGCTGCTTCACCAGTACGGGTCTGGCAGGCCCGGCAGGGGCCCTGGAGAAGCTGGAGGTGTGCTTCGCTGTGGACTCCGCCTTGCTGTTGCGGGCCGAGGCCCTGGCCACCCCCGAGGACGGCCAGCAGGACAGCAGCCTCTTCGAGGCCACTCAGGTGACCGAAGAGGTGGCGGCCGACGCCTTCCGGCCACCGTATCAGATAGTGAACGTTACCCCTACGCCTGGCGGCTCTTAGGACATCTGCGCTCGTAGCCGCCGCACATCGGCCAGCGTCAACACCAGCCCCGTCAGGCTGGGAGGCCTGGTGGCCAGCCAGACGATGCATTCGGCCGGCCCCTCGGGCCGCTCCCAGTGGGAGAAGTCGATGCCAGGGTTGAGGAACGTCCACCCCTCGGTGGCCACGTTGGCCTCTATGCGCAGACAGTTGACCGAAACGCCCGTGCCCAGCAGCTCCTGGGCCAGCCCCTGACTGAACTTCTCGATGGCTAGCTTGGAGACGCCGTAGGCCAGAGTGCGAGGCATGTGGGCCACGGCCAGATACGAGGACACGTTGACGATGGTCCCCCGTCCCTGGGTGAGCATGTGGGGCAGGAAGAGCTTTGTGCAGAGGACGGTGCCCCTCAGGTTCACGTTCAGCACCAGGTCCCATCGGCGCATCGGCGTCTCGGTGAAGGGGGCCATGTAATTGATGGCGGCGTTGTTGACCAGCACGTCCACCCGCCCGAACTCCTCCAGGGTGCGGCGGACAAGCTCCTCCACCTGTTCGTCCCTGGTCAGGTCCGTGGGGACGGCCAGGGCGCGGCGGCCCAGGGCTTCCACCTCCTGGGCGGTGCTGGCCAGGCTGCCGGGCAGCTTGCCTTCCCCCTCGGTGGCGGTGCGGGCTGCCACCACCACGTCGGCGCCGGCGCGGGCCAGGGCGATAGCCGTGGCCCGTCCGATGCCTCGGGAGGCGCCGGTGACCACGGCCACCTTTCCGGCCAGGGGCGTCCCTTCCCACATGCCGAACCCTATCTTAGCAGCCGCTGGGGCTACGGGGGACTCCTCCTTTCCACCAGCTTGACGCTGGTGGGCGGGGATGTTATGTTGGCGTCTGGTCTTTAGAAGGCCCCTCGGAGGCAAGAGGGCCGTTATTTATGCCCCATGCCCCAGCGTCGCGACCCTGAGAACCTCTGGCTGGCCCGGGTCCTGTGGGACCTGGGTGCCATCCAGTTCGGCGATTTCACCCTCGGGCGCACCACCCTCCACTCGCCCGTCTACGTCAACCTGCGGCTGCTGACCAGCAACCCCCGCGCCCTCTGGCGCACGGCGCGGGTGATGTGGGACACGGTGCGCACCCTGCAGGGGATGGCCAGGCCCCACATCCTCCCCTTCCAGCGCGTCACGGGCATCCCCTTCGGCGGGCTGCACCTGGCCCTGGCCTTCTCGCTGGTGTCCAAGGTGCCCCTGGTCTACATCCACCCACCCAAGGGCAAGGACTCCTCGGAGCCCTTTCTGGAGGGCGTCTATCGTCGCGGCGAGCGGGTTCTCCTCATCGACGACTTGGTGACCAGCGGCACCAACGTCATCGAGACGGCTGCGTGGCTGCACATCAACGCTGGGCTGCAGGTGCGGGACGTTCTGGTGCTGGTGGACCGGGACGAGGGCGCCCGACAGCGGCTCAAAGGCTACGGCCTCAACCTCATCTCCATCCTCACCTTGGAGCAGATCCTGAACTACCTGATGGTGTGCGGGAAGATAGACGAGGAGTGGTACCGCCGCAGCATCGAGTACATACAGTCACGTCGGGCGGCCGCCACCGGCCTGGAGGCCGAGGGCTAGAGGAGGCGTCGCACCGGCTTGCGCCCCGGCCTGGGGTCGTAGGTCGCCTTGAACATCTCGAACTGGTCGCGGGGGATGAGATATTTGCCGGCGAACATGATGGCCGGCACCTTCTTCTGCTTGATCAGGCGCCGTAGGCTCTGGGGGTGTATGCCCAGCTCCCGGGCGGCCTCGATGAGGTCCAAGTAGTTGTCGAACGGCTCCGCCATCTCCGACTCTCCCGGATAGTCGCTTACGCGCCTCAGCTATTGTAGCCCAGAGCGGAACGGCGGCCAATAGGGTGCGGCCACTGAGGCTGTCTCCGAAAGGGGAAGGGGGGCCACTGGCCCCCCTTCCTGTCGGCCGCGTCCTCTCTCTAGCGCTTGAGGATGTGGATGGTGCAGGCGGAGCCGAGGCCGATGACGTGGGCCAGCCCCACCTTGGCGTTGGGGATCTGCCGCTCGCCGGCCTGGTCGCGCAGGTGCCAGACGATCTCGACGATGTTGGCGACGCCGGTGGCCCCCAGGGGGTGCCCCTTGGAGAGGAGGCCGCCCGAGACGTTCACCGGGATCTTGCCGCCCAGGTTGCGGTGGTAGGGCATGCCCTTGTCGATGAACTCGCCCGCCTCGCCCTCGCCGCACAGCATGAGGTTCTCGTAGTGGACCAGCTCGGCCGTGGCGAAGCAGTCGTGCAGCTCCACCATGTCCAGGTCCTCGGGGCCGATGCCGGCCTTCTCGTAGGCCTCCTTGGCGGCCATACGGGTGAGGGTGTTGACGTCCCACATGGTGGGGTTTCGCTCCGTCCAGGGGTCGGAGGTGAGGACGGAGGCCGCCACCCATACCGGCTTGGTGGTGTACTGCCGCGCCTTCTCGGCCGACATGATGACGGCCGCTGCGGCGCCGTCGCCAGTGGGGCAGCACATGTACAGGGTGTTGGGCCAGGCCACCATGCGGGCGTTGAGCACCATCTCCAGCGGCGTCTCGATCTGGTACTGAGCGTAGGGGTTCAGTACCGAGTGCTTGTGGTTCTTGACGGCCACCTTGGCGAACTGCTCGATGGTGGTGCCGTACTTGCGCATGTGCTCCACGCCGGTCATGGCGAAGACGCCCGGCATCAGGTTGGTGCCCATGATGCCCTCGGGGTTGTAGGCCGGGTCGCCGCCGCCGCCACCGCCCAGGAGGCCCATCTTGCCCATCTGCTCGGAGCCGATGGCCAGGGCGATGTCGTAGGCGCCGGAGGCCACCGCCATGTAGGCCTCGCGGAAGGCGGTGGAGCCGGTGGCGCAGGCGTTGGCAACGTTGATGACGGGCACGCCGGTGGCCCCGATCTCCTTCATGATGCGCTGGCCCACGGTGGCGTTAGCCTGGTAGAGGTTGCCCGACACCACCACCTGCACGTCCTTGATGCTGATGCCGGCGTCGCGCAGCGCCCCCACGGCGGCCTCCGAGGCCAGCCTCACCACGTCCTTGTCGTTGTAGCGGCCGAACTTGGTCATGGCCACGCCGACTACTGCTACCTCGCGCATCTCAGCACCTCCTGCTTTCGCCCGACCGATAGCTACTGCACCACATAATACTTGGGGGCCACCACGTCGTTGCCCTCACGGTCCACGCGGATCTTCTCCACCCGCATGCGCACCTTCTTGCCGAACCACGAGGGATCGGGCTTGTTGGGGTCGAGGCCGTAGACGTTGGCCCGCACCGAGACGCCCTCGGGCAGGTCGATGATGGCAGCTATGTAGGGGGCCTCGATGCCCGGGAACGTCTGGTGGATGACGGTGAAGACGTAGATCTCGCCCTCGTCCGAGAGGCGCACCTCCTGGAACTTCTCCACGGCCCCGCAACGACCGCAGGCATACCTCTCGCCCAAGAACATGGCCCCGCATTCCAGGCAGCGGGAGGCGAAGAGATAGGCCGGTTGGTCGGGCCAGCCGTCGGGGATGCGCAGGAAGGGGACGAGGGGCTTGACCTTCTTCTCCTGCGCCTGTTGTTGGGTGGCGGTCTCCTGGGCCAAGGCTGACCTCCCTCTTACGTATGCGGTAACTGTTTATCATACCCCAGCTGCCTACGTCAAGGCCGCTGCCCCTGGGGGATGCCTCGCAAGGCGGCCGCGCCCGGCGCAGGCGGGAGGCTGCTTTACGAGCCACCAGGGGTGGGGTATGATGGTCTCGGCTTGTGACGGACGTCGCGAGCCTCCGCACCCGTTGCCGAAGGAGATAACGCCATGCCGGCCAGGACTGCCAGCCGCGAGGTGTTGCACGCCCAGGCGGTACAGGACATCGCCAGGCTCCGCTTCGCCTATCCCAACGAGCGCTACCCCTATTACAAGACCTACACCAACCACCCCGAGCGCACCATGGGCGTGCGCACCGAGAGGGGCACCGTCGTCTACCCCGACATCGTCGTCGTCCAGGACCCCGAGAACATCGTCAGGATCCTGGGCGAGGTGGAAACGGCCGAGACGGTCACCGAGGACGAGGCCCACGAGTGGAAGCTCTTCGCCGAGCTGGGCCCCCTCTACCTCTATGTCCCCACCGGCTACGCCGAGGAGGCCCACCGCCTCTGCAAGAAGCTGAAGGTGCCGGTGGTGGGCATCCGCACCTGGCGCTACGTGCTGGGCATGGACGAGCTGGAGGTGGAGGACTACTACACCACCTGGTCCGGCCTGGAGGACCTGGCGCCGGGACCCCTCGGTCGCATCCTGAAGAGGTACCTGGACACCAGGCCCACCTTTTAGAGTCCGCCCACGCCCAGGCGCCCCAGCACCTCTTCGCCGTGCCGGGGATGGCGGTGGGCGAAAGCCCACAGCAGGCCGAAACAGCCCGCCAGCATCATGTCGCCGTGGGGCACGGCGAAGTAGGGCTGCAGGCTGCTGCCCCGCAGCTTCCAGCGTTGCGGCCCGGTGACGGCCACCAGCGGACGGTTCCCGGTAGGCCCTTCGGCGTAGAAGACGCCGTGGCCCTTGCTCTCGAACACCTCCTGGTGGGTCAGAGTGCCGTCCAGCAGGCGCTGGGCATAGTCCTCCAGCTGCTCGCGGGTCACCTCTCCGGTGTGGTGCTCGAAGAGGGAGCGGATGCGGGTGCCGGTCAGATGAAAGGCCAGGGCGTGCATGTTGCCCAGGTTGATGACCATCTGCTCCTCCCGCCCTCCCACCTGGGGGTCCTGGAGGGCGCCCAGGGCCGCTGCCGGCCCTGTGTCCAGGAAGACCATGGGCACCCCCTCACCCTGGGCGCAGGCCAGGAGGGCACGGGCGCGGGTCAGGTAGGCGGGCACCTCCTCGGGCAGAAAGGCGAACCGCAGCAGGTCGTTGCCTCCCTCCACCACCCGGCGCAGGTGGTCGAACCGGAAGAGGCGGTCGGAGTAGCCAGGGGGCGCGGCGCCGTGGTCCAGACAGGCCAGGGCCAGCCCGTCGTAGCGCCCGTCCACCTCGAAGGCAGCCAGGGCGTTGCGGATGGCATCCAGGTCCAGGTCGCGCAGCACCACCCGCTGGGCGCGGCCGTCCAGGGAGCGCGCCTCGTCCTCCGAAACGATGGTCACGCCCATGGCCCGCACCGCCTCCAGGTCGTCGTCGAAGGTCTGGGCGGCCTCGGGGGTGGCGTAGGCGGGGAGGCCCGCCTGCAGGTGTCGCTCCAGCGCCCAGTGGCAGGGGCCGCCCCCCTGCACCGTCCCCACCAGCACCACCGCCCTGCCCTCCCTGGTGGCGCGGGCAATGCGGCGGGCGGCGATCTCGGTGGGCGAGGGCAGCACCAGCTGAACGCAGTTCTCGATGGGCTGCTCGGAGTCGAAGAGCAGGATGTCCTGGGTGCCCGTGCCCACGTCCACCGCCAGGACGCGCATCTCCTCAGCCCTCCGCCCACATCATAGCGCGGCGGCAGCCCCTCAGAGCCTTTCCAGCAGGATGAGGACGCCGATGACGATGAAGGCCACCGCCGCCACCTTCTCGACGACCTCGGTGGGCACGAAGCGCGCCCCCACCAGCCCCACTACCACGGCGATGAGGGTGGCCAGGAGGAAGCCCGCCAGCGCCCCGGCCAGGATGACCAGGGGCGCCTTCTCGCGGGCGGTCATGGCTATCACCGCCAGCTGGGTCTTGTCCCCCAGTTCGGCCAGGAAGATGAGACCGAAGGCGGACGTGAGCACCCGCCAGTCCATTCCCCAGTCCAAGGGTCACACCTCCCTGCGGGCGAGGCGTCAGCGCAGCGCCTCGAGGCCGCCCAGGTAGGGGCGAAGGGCTTCGGGCACCGCTACCGAGCCATCGGCCCGCTGATGGTTCTCCAAGAGGGCGATGAGGGCGCGAGGCAGGGCCAGGCCGGTGCCGTTGAGGGTGTGCACCAGCTCCGGCCGGCCTCCCTTCTCGCGGCGGAAGCGGATGCTGGCGCGGCGGGCCTGGAAGTCGGTGCAGTTGGAGCAGGAGGAGACCTCCAGCCACTCGCCGGCCCCCGGCGTCCACGCCTCGATGTCGTAGGTCATGGCCGAGTTGAAGCCCAGCTCCCCCGTGCAGAGCAAGACCACCCGGTGGGGGATGCCCAGCGCCCGCAGCAGGGCGCAGGCGTCCTCCACCAGCGCCTCCAGCTCCTGGGCCGAGCGCTCTGGCTCCACGAACTTGTACAGCTCCACCTTCTCGAACTGGTGGACGCGCTTCACGCCGCGCACGTCCTTGCCGCCGGCGAACTTCTCGCGACGGAAGCAGGGGGTGTAGGCCACGTAATAGCGGGGCAGGCTGCCCGGAGGTAGCACCTGGTCGCGGTGCAGGTTGGTCAGGGCCACCTCGGCTGTGGGCAGCAGCCACAGGTCTTCCTCGGCATCGTGGTACATGAACTCGGCGAAGGTGGGCAACCATCCCCCCCGCCACATGCACTCCTCCCGCACCAGGGCGGGGGTGTATATCTCCTGGTAGCCGCGGGAGGTGTGGAAGTCCAGGGCCAGCTGGATGAGGGCACGTTGCAGCCTCGCTCCCAGGCCCGTCAGCACGTAGAAGTGGGAGCCCGAGAGCCTCGCCCCGGCCTCCAGGTCCAGGATGCCCAGCCGCTCCCCCAGCTCCCAATGGGTGAGGGGGCGGAAGTCGAACTGGGGCGGCTCCCCCCACTGGCGCACCACCACGTTGTCCTCCTCCCCATCGCCCTCGGGCACCCGGTCGTCGGGGAGGTTGGGGATGGTGAGGAGGAGCTGGTCCAGCCGACGCTGCAGCTCTTTCACCTGCTGCTCCAGACCCTCCAGCCGCTGGGAGAGGTAAGTGGAGCGGGCCAGCAGGTCATCGCGGCGGTGCTGGGCATGGCGCCGCTCGCGGGTGGGGACGCTCTCGTCGGCCATGAGGCGCGAGAGCTGGCCGATCTCCTTGGAGAGGGCGTTGCGCTCGGCCCGCAGCGTCTCGGCCTCGTGGAGCGTCCGGCGCCATTCCCGGTCCAGGGCGATGACCTCGTCCAGGGGGGCGTCGGAGCGGCGCCTGCGCAGGGCCTCCCGCACCCGCTCGGGCTCCTCGCGGATCAGCTGCAGCGAAAGCATCCTATCCCTACTCCTTACCGCCTCGGGCCAGCAGGCGGAAGCCCTCCAGGGCCAGCTCCCGCACGTCGGGGGCCACGGGCGCGGCCAGGCCGCAGGCTCCCTCCATCTCCAGGGGACGCCCCTCCCTCAGGTCTCGCTCGGTGGCCCAGACCAGCGCGGTGCCCGGCGGCGGTGCCAGGCGGGCGCCGGGCCGCGGGCGGCAGAAGTAGATCATGTCCAGGTGCTGATGGGGCTCTCCCGGCTCCGCCGAGTTTTCCAGCAGCAGGGCGTAGGGGGGCTGGACCTGGCCGGGATAGGAGAAGGGGAAGACGGGTGCGGTGGGCAGCACCTCCGCCTGCAGCCCCGTCTCCTCCTCTATCTCCCGCAGGACGGCCGTAACCGGGTCCTCGTCGGGCAGCAGGTGGCCGCCTGGGGGAACCCACATCTGCAGGTGGGGGTGCCAGAGAAAGAGGGTGCGGTCGCCGGCGAAGATGAAGCCGGTGCAGGTGAAATGGCGCTTCATGGCTGGCGGCCCTCGGCGGGCGCCCCCGTCTGCAGGAGGGACAGGTCGAAGTCCCACAGGGAGTCTATCACCAGGTCGGCCTCGGGCTGGGGCGGAAAGCAGGAGGATGCGGCCCGCAGCTGGACGGCGAACATGCCTGCCGCCCTGGCTGCTCGCAGGCCGGTGGGGGTGTCCTCGACGGCGATGCAGCGCTGGGCCGGCACACCTAGGAGTCGGGCGGCGGCCAGGTAGAGGTCGGGGGCGGGCTTGGCCCGCTCCACCTCGCTGGCCGTGACTATGGCCTGGAAGGCCCTCTCCAGTCCCAGGCCTCGCAGCGTCGCCTCCACCCACTCCCTCCGAGAGGAGGAAGCGAGGGCCAAAGGGACGCCCAGCTCTCGGAGCCGCCCCACCAGCTGGCGGGCGCCGGGCAGCGGCTCCACGCCGTCCCGCAGGAGCTCCATCACCGCCCGGTGGTAGGCCTCCAGCAGCTCCTCCAGCGGCTGGCCCAGGCCGAAGCGCTCCCTGGCCCACTCCCAGCAGTCCTCTACCGAGAGGCCGGCCACGGCCTGACGATAGGTCTCATAGTCCAGGGCATGGCCCAGGGGGGCCAGGACAGCGTTGAGGGCCCGGTGGTAGAGGGCCTCCCCGTCCCAGAGGACCCCGTCCAGGTCGAACACCACCGCCCGGAACCGCCCCGACATCAGGACGTCCCCTTCTCCCGCAGGGCCGGGAAGAGCACCACCTCGCGGATGGAAGACTGCCCCGTCAGCAGCATCACCAGTCGGTCGATGCCCAGCCCCAGGCCGCCAGCCGGGGGCATGCCGTGCTCCAGGGCCACCAGGAAGTCCTCGTCGCCCAGCTCCACCTCCTCCTGTCCGGCGGCGCGGCGGCGGGCCTGCTCCTGAAAGCGGCGTCGCTGCTCCTGAGGGTCGTTCAGCTCGGTGTAGGCATTGGCCATCTCGCGGCCGGCGGCGAACAGCTCGAACCGCTCCACGAGCCCCGGGTCCTCGGGCTTGGCCTTGGCCAGGGGCGAGAGCTCCACAGGGTAATCGATGATAAAGGTGGGCTGCAGGGTGCGTGGCTCCACGAAGTTGGCCAGCAGCTCGTCCACCAGCTTGGGCCAGTCCCAGGACGGGTCCACCGCCAGCCCGATGGACGCCGCTGCCTCCCGCAGGGCAGCGGCATCCCGCAACGCCCCGATGTCGATGCCGGTGTGGCGCAGGATGGCCTCCCGCAGGGGCACCCGCGGCCAGGGAGGCGTCAGGTCGATGACGGCGTCGCCGCAGGGCACCTGCAGGGTCCCCAGCGCCTCGCTGGCGACGTAGGCCACCATCCCCTCTGTCAGCTCCATCATGTCGTTGTAGTCGGCATAGGCCTGGTAGGCCTCCAGCATGGTGAACTCGGGATTGTGGCGGGCGGTGACGCCCTCATTGCGGAACACCTTTCCCAGCTCGTAGACACGCTCGTAGCCCCCTACCAGTAGCCGTTTCAGGTGCAACTCCAGGGCGATGCGCAGGTAGAGGTGCCGCTCCAGGGCATTGTGATAGGTGACGAAGGGGCGCGCGGCAGCCCCGCCGGCCTGGGGCTGAAGGACCGGCGTCTCCACTTCCAGGAAACCGCGCTCGTCCAGGTAGCGCCGCACCGCCTGGACGATGCGGTGGCGCAGGCGGAAGCGCTCCCGCACCTCCTCGTTCACCATCAGGTCCAGATAGCGCTGGCGGTAGCGGGTCTCGGTGTCCTGCAGGCCGTGCCACTTCTCGGGAGGGGCGCGCAGGGCCTTGCACAGCAGGGTATAGGCGCGGGCCTGCACCGTTGGCTCGCCGCTGCGGGTACGGAACAGGTCCCCGCTGACGCCCAGGAAATCGCCCAGGTCCAGGTCATCTAGGGCGGCATAGGCCTCTTCGCCCAGAACGTCCAGCCGGTGGTAGGTCTGGATGCGCCCGCTGCCGTCGCGCAGGTCGATGAAGGTAGCGCGGCCCATCTGGCGCATGGCCACGATGCGGCCGGCCACGGAAACCGTGGGTGGCGCCTGGCCGGCGCGTTCGGCCTCCTCCAGGGCAGCCACGGCCTCGCGGGCGGTGTGGCTGCGGCGGAAGCGCGGCGGATAGGGGTCTATGCCACGGGCCCGCCAGCGCTCGACCTTGGCCCGGCGGTAGGCTATGACCTGCTCGATGTCCACGGGGGCACCATGTGCCTGGGGGGCCCAGAGACCGTCGGCGGGGCGCTAGGCCCCGCCTGCCCATTTTAGCCCCTGAGGGGCACTCCAGCTATCCCAGGGAGACCACGGTCCACCGCTTGATCCCCGCCGGTGCCTGCACCTCCACGACCTCGCCCACCCGGCGGCCCAGAAGGGCACGGCCCACAGGCGACTCGTTGCTGATGCGGCCCTGCTTGGGGTCGGCCTCGGCGCTACCGACGATGGTGTAGCGGACGACGCGCCCCTCCTCGTCCATGAGGGTGACGGTGGAGCCCAGCTCCACCACCTGGGAGTCGTGATGCTCCTCGATGATGATGGCGTTCTGGATCAGGTGCTCCAGCTGTCGGATCTCCCCCTCCACCATCGCCTGCTCGTTCTTGGCGTCCTCGTACTCGCCGGACGCCTCGGAGCCGGCCAGCTCCCGCGCCTCCTGGATGCGGCGGGCCACCTGCGGCCGCCGCACGTTTATGAGGTAGTCCAGCCGCTCCTTGAAGCGGGCCAGCCCCTCCTTGGTGATGGGGATCGGGCGGTCAGAAGTAGCCACCGATAATCACCCCTTGTCCCACGCCCCCTAACGGGCCATATTGCCTTCGATACAGATAAAAATAGACCGAGGCCGCAGCCTCAGCCGCCAAGCGCAGCCCATTTTACAGGCTCGCCGCCCGCCTGTAAAGGGGTGCGGCGTCCGCATCCGCGCTGCCCGCCGACAGGGGGCCTCTCAGGACTGGTCCTGTCGCAGCCCGGTGCCAGCGGCCCAGCCACCGTCCACCGGCAGGGCCACCCCGGTGATGAAGGACGCCTCGTCGGAGGCCAGGAACAGGACTGCCCTGGCCACCTCCTCCGGCTCCCCTACCCGACCGATGGGGTGGACCCTTCCCAGGCGCCGCCAGGCCTCCTCGGGGTCCGCCGCACCGCCCAGCAGGGTCACGGCCCGCTCTACCATGGGCGTGCGGATGACCCCCGGGCAGACGCAGTTGACGCGTATGCCCTGGGTGGCCCACTCCATGGCCAGGGACTTGGTCAGGAGGATCACGCCCCCTTTGGACGCGCAGTAGGCCGAGAGGCCCGGGATGCCCATGAGCCCCGCCCCCGAAGCGGTGTTGACGATGGCGCCGCCGCCCGACTTCAGCATCTCGGGAATGGCGTACTTGCAGCCCAGGTAGACCCCCTTCAGGTTGATGGACATGAGCCAGTCCCAGCGCTCCTCCGGCACGGCCGTCACGGGGCCGGCTATCTCCACGCCGGCGTTATTAAAGAGGATGTCCAGCCTGCCGAAGCGCTCCACCGTCTCCCGGACCATGCGCTGGGCATCGGCGTCGCTGGCGACATCGGCCTGGGTCCAGGCTGCCTCGCCGCCAGCGGCGGCGATGGCCTCGGCAGTGGCCTTGGCCCCCTCCCCGTTGATGTCCACGCACATGACCCGGGCGCCCTCCCGGCCGAAGAGAAGGGCCGTGGCCCGGCCGATGCCCGAGGCGGCGCCGGTGATGAGAGCGACCTTCCCCTGCAACCGCATAGCTGCACCTCCGTCCCTGGTTCAGGCTGCCAGGGAGACCTGCTGCAGGAACTCGATGACCGCCTTGGCAGCCTCCTCCGGCTTCTCCCAGAAATAGACGTGGCCCGCCCCCTCGATGATGACCAGCTTGGAGCCGGGAATGCGCTCGTGCAGGATGTAGGCGTTCTGGGTGGGCACCAGGACGTCCTGGTCGCCGTGGATGATCAGGGTGGGGGCTCGGATCTGGCCCAGGCGGTCATAGGTGTCGAAGCGCTGGATGGCCGCCGCCTGGCGGTTCAGGGTGTCGATGGGGGTAGGGTTTTCCAGCCCCCGTCGCAGCATCTCCTCCAGGAACTCGCGCCCCTGCTCCAGGAACCAGGGGGCGCACATGGCGGGCCAGGTCTTGCGGACCTGCTCCTCCCGCGAGAGGCCCGGCTCGGGCATCATCATCTGGATGATGTGGGGTTGGGGCGGCACCCCGTGGGACCAGCCCGGCGTGGTGCAGCCCAGCACCAGCCCCGCCACCAGGTCCGGATGGCGCAGGGCCAGCTCCTGGGCGATCATGCCCCCCATGGACACCCCGTATACGTGGGCCTTGCCGATCCCCAGGGCGCGCAGCAGGCCCGCCGCGTCATCGGCCATCATGGCAATGGAGTACTCCACCTCCGGCTTGTCCGAAAGGCCGGTGCCCCGATTGTCGAAGCGGATGGTGCGGAAGTGCTGGGCCAGCAGCCGGGAGGTGGTGTCCCCCCAGGAGTGGTGCTGGCCACCGAAGCCCATGATCATCAGCAGGGGCGGCCCCTCCCCTTCGGTAACGTAATAGATGTTGATGTCTCCCACCCTGACCAGCGGCATGTTCGCCTCCTCTTCTCGCTGCGACTGCTCCGGGTCAAAGCTAATCTATTCGCCTCTGGTCAAGGAGGCAAGGGGTAGCTGGGGACATGCCGGGCGTGTAGCATGTTCGTAGCTTCGGGCAGAGGAGGCTGCCATGACTTCCCTCAAGTTCGGGGTGGTGATGCCCCTGGCCGGCCCCGACCTGTCGGCGGTGGAGGAGGCCGAGTCCCTGGGCTACGACTCGGTCTGGTCCTCGGAGCACATCTTCTTCTACGGCCCCACCATGGACGCCTTCACGGTGCTGGCGGCCTACGCTGCCCGCACGCAGCGGGTGCTGCTGGGCACCGCCGTCACCCTGCTGCCCCTGAGGCCGCCGGCCGTGGTGGCCAAGGAGGCCACCAGCGTGGACATCATCTCGGGCGGCCGTCTCATCCTGGGCGTGGGGGTAGGGGGCGAATACCCCAAGGAGTTCGAGGCCTGCGGCGTCCCCGTCCAGGAGCGGGGTGCCAGGGCCAACGAGGCCATCCGCATCCTGCGTCGCCTGTGGCGGGAGGACAACGTCACCTATCGCGGCCGCTTCTGGCAGCTGGGCGGAGTCACCCTGCAGCCCAAGCCGGTGCAGCCGGGTGGGCCGCCCATCTGGGTGGCAGGGCGCTCGGAGGCGGCCATGCGCCGGGCGGGCCGCCTCGGCGACGGCTATCTGCCCTACCTGTTCTCGCCCGAACGCTTCCGGGACGGATGGCAGAAGGTGCGGCAATATGCCCAGGAGGCGGGACGGGACCCCGACTCCCTCACTCCCGCCCTGTACCAGTTCGTCTCCTTGGCCGACTCCTATGAGGAGGCCAAGGCCTCGGCGGTGGGCTACCTGTCCCGCACCTACAACCAGCCCTTCGAAAACATCGTCGACCGCTATGTGGTGCTGGGCACCCCTAGGGACTGCGTCCACCGCCTGGAGCAGTATGTCGAGGCCGGCGTCCGCCACTTCCTCCTGGTCTTCATCGGCCCCGGCGCGGCGCGGGACCAGCTGCGCGCCTTCGCCAGCCAGGTGGCCCCTGCCCTGCGCTAGGCAGCAGCGGGCGTTATGCTGGAGGGAGGGGGTGGTAGAGTGCGTGAGCTGGAGGTGGACGGCGCCCGTGCCCTGCTGGTCTTGCCGGAGGACTGCGCTGTCCTTACGGAGGCCGACTTCGGCGCGCCCGGCCTCACCGCTGTCGAGTTCCTGGGCCCGTTCGTGACCCTGCACGCCTGCGGCCCGCTGCTGACGGTGCACGATGCCCTGATGGAGGCCCATCTCGGCATCGGCCATCACCCCCACCGCTTCAACGAGCGCCTCTTCTACATCCTGCAAGGGGCCATGGATCACGACGACGCCCTCAACGGCATCCGCGGCCACATGGCTACGGGCGACCTGGGCCGCCTGACGGAGGGGCAGCGGGGGATGCTGCACAGCGAGTGGAACCACGGCGACACGCCGGCCCGGGCCTTCATCCTGGTCTATGAGACGGCTCCAGTGCCCGAGAGGGCCTCCTTCGCCGTGCTGCGGGACGCCGATGCCCCCCGCTACCAGGAGGCGCCCGGGGTCCGTAGCAAGGAGCTGGTGGGGCCCCGGGCCCGCTTCCCCGTCCACGGCGACATCCGCCTCTACGTTGACAGCTGGCTGGACGAGGGGGCGACGCTGGAGCAGCCGCTGGAAGACGGAGAGGGTGCCCTCCTGGCGCCCCTGGAGGGGGAGCTGGCCCTGGGGACGGGCGAGGCGGTTCTCTCCCCCGGCTGCTGCCTGCTGGTGGTGCCTTCCCGAGGACGGAGGCATGTTTCCCTCCGCGCCAGGTCGCCCGCCAGGCTGCTGCGGGCGGTCTACGGCCCGGGACGGGGGCTGGTGCTGGGGCGCCCCTGGCCGCGGCCGCCGCGCTGAAAAAGGCGGGCGGCGACGCCTTTCCTCAGGTGGACATATCGTTTAGACGTGTGTTAAAATTTTGGCCTGAGCTAGACTAGGCCCCGCTGGGGTAGTGACACGTTGTCCATGTCAGGGCGGAGGCCATGAGCGTCCTCGCGGGCCTGCGGGTGGTCCAGGTCCCGGGCTTCGGGGCTGCCGCCTGGGCAGCCAAGAACCTGGCCGACTGGGGGGCCGAGGTGCTCCTGCTGGAGCCCGCCAGCGGCTCCCCTCTGCGGGAGGCCCCTCCCTATTACTACCGGCAGGGGGAGCGCCGCAGCGGCTCTTGGGCCTGGCTGGCCAGGGGCTGTCGGATTCTGAAGGTAGCCCCTGAGGGGCCTGTCGCTCCCTCCCGGGCGCTGGACCTGTGCCTGGGGGCCGACCTGGTCCTCGTCGACCAGGAGATGGCCCTGCCGGTGCTGGGCCTGCGCCCCGCCGAGCTGCGGGAGAGGCTGGAGGGCAGGACCACCTGCGTCCTCATCTCCCCCTTCGCCCTCGACGGCCCTTACGGCGACTACCAGGCCAGCGACCTCATCACCCACGCCCTGGGTGGCTGGATGGGGATGCTGGGGGACGCGGGCCGGGAGCCACTGCGCCCCGGAGGGGAGATCATGGCCAGGGTGGCAGGGGCCGCGGCCTGGACGGCGGCCCTCATCGCCCTGCGCCATCATCGCCTTGGCGGCCCCAGGCAGTGGGTGGAGGTGAGCTGCCAGGCGGTGGCTGCCTTCGTCCTCACCTCTCCCTGGCTGGTAAAGAGCATCAACGGCTTCGCCCCCAGCCGGCGCCTGCCCCGCTGGCCTCAGGCCCTGGTCCCGTGCGCCGACGGCTACGTGGCCTGCTCACCCCTCACCGCCACCCACTGGGAGATGCTCTGCCGCCTGCTGGGCCTGGACGACGTGCTGGAGCTGCCGGGGGGGCGGGAGCCGCGTTACTGGCAGGAGCACGGCGAGGAGCTGTACCAGCGGGTCAAGGACTGGTATCTGCAGCGCACCCGCCAGGAGATCGTCCAGCAGTGCCAGCTCTGGCGTCTGCCGGCGGCGGGCGCCCAGAACGTGGCCGAGCGCCTACAGTGCCCCCAGTTGCAGGCCCGCGGCTTCTTCGTGGAGGCCGAGGTGGACGGTGCCCGGGTGCGGGTGCCGCGCCCACCCCTGCTGATACGGGACATAGCCCCCGTCCATCGCCCGCCTCCCATCGAGGACGGCGACCTGCCCCCAGCGGCGGCCGAGCGACAGGCCGTCCCCGAGGTGAGGGGAGGCGCCGACGGACGGTTGCCCTTCGCCGGTATCCGGGTGGTGGACCTGACCTGGTTCTGGTCGGGGCCTTCGGCCACCATGCTGCTGGGCGCCCTGGGCGCCGACGTCATCAAGCTGGAGTCGGTCCAGCGGCCGGACAGCTACCGTTTCACTCTGGCCGACCCGAGCCGTCCCCGCTGGTGGGAGTGGGGGCCCCTGTGGAACGACACCAACTGCGATAAGCGGGGCATCACCCTCGACCTCACTCATCCCCGGGGTCGCCAGCTGTTCGAGGCCCTGCTGGCGCGGGCGGACGTGGTCATCAGCAACTTCTCCAACCGTGTCATGCCCAACCTGGGCTATGGCCCCGACCAGCTGCTGGCCATCAACCCTCGTCTCATCGTGGTGACCATGCCCGGCTACGGCCCCGGCGGCCCCTGGGAGGACTACGTGGGCTACGGCGTCTCCTTCGAGCAGTTGGCCGTCTGTGCATCGGTCACCGGCTACCCTGACGGCCCGCCCATGATAATGGGCGGCTTCTCCGACCCGCTGGTGGGCCTGCACACGGTGGCTGCCATCGAGATGGCCCTGCGCTGGCGGGAGCGGACGGGCAGAGGCACCGCGGTGGAGGTGCCCCAGTGCGAGGTGCTGGACAGCATCTGGGCGCCGGAGCACATCGCTGTCCAGCACGGCGCGCCGGTGCCGGGTCGCCGGGGCAACAAGCACGACTGGATGGCGCCCCACGGCGCCTACCGGGTGGCCGGCGACGACCGCTGGGTGGCCATCGCCGTGGCCTCGGACCAGGAGTTCGCCTCCCTGGCGAGGGTGCTGGGGCGGCCCGAGCTGGCGTCGGACCCTCGCTTCGCCACCGTCGAGGCCCGAAAGGCCCATGAGGAGGAGCTGGACAGGTTGATAGCCGAGTTGGTGGCCGGCTGGGACGGGGTCGAGCTGGAGCGTGCCCTCCAGGCCGCCGGCGTGAGGGCTGGCCGTGTCGTCCTCCCCGCCGAGCTGGAGGAGGAGCCGGGACTGCGCGCCTTTGGCTTCTTCCAGCGCCTGACGCGGCCCGTCACCGGCACTCACTGGTTCCGCACCTGGCCCTTCCGCTTCAGCGGCATCGACCGCGACCACAAGCGGCCCCCGCCCCTCCTCGGCCAGCACAACGCCGAGGTCCTGCAGGGGCTGCTGGGCGTGTCCGACGAGGGGCTAGAGCAGCTCCAGCGGGAACACGTGATCGGAGACCAGCCCTTGGCCCTCTGAAGCCGTGGCGAGCGAACGGAGCGAGACAGGAGGAGCAGGAGATGGACTTCGCCTTTCCGCCTGAGGTGGCCCAGTTCCGCGAGGAGTTCCGTCGCTACCTGGACAACGTGGTGACGCCGGAGCTCATGCACGAGCTGCGCTCGCGGGACTCGCTGGAATCTACGGGGCCCCTCGCCCGCGCCTTCATGCGTCGCCTGGGCGAGGACGGCTACCTGGGCATCGGCTGGCCCAAGGAATACGGCGGCGGGGGGAAGAACCCCCTCTTCACCTACATCGTCCGCTACGAACTGGACTACCGTGGCCTTCCCTACCCTCTCCTGAGCATCAGCACCGTGGGGCCCACGCTGATGCGGGTAGGGACCGAGGAGCAGAAGCGGGAGATACTGCCCAAGATCCTTCGGGCCGAGATCACCTTCGCCGTGGGCTACACCGAGCCGGAGGCGGGGACGGACCTGGCCTCCCTCAAGACTCGCGCCGTGCGGGAGGGGGACGAATACGTCATCAACGGCCAGAAGATCTTCACCTCTCTGGCCCAGGAGGCGGACTACATCTGGCTGGCCTGCCGCACCGACCCCGAGGCGCCCAAGCACAAGGGGATATCCATCATCCTGGTGCCCACCAACGCCGAGGGGTTCTCGGTGAAGCCCCTATACCTTTCCACCGGCGGCCGCACCAACATCACCTACTACGACAACGTGCGCGTGCCGGTGAAGAACCTGGTGGGGGAAGAGAACCGGGGCTGGTACTACATCACCACCCAGCTCGACTTCGAGCGGGTGGCCATCAGCCCCGTAGCCCAGCTGGAGCGAGTGTTCGATAGCCTCTGCGACCTGCTGCGGGAGGCCCCGCCCCAGGGGAACGGGCGGCACGCCCTGCGCACCGTGTTGGCGGAACAGGCCAGCACCGTCTACGTGCTCAAGGTGATGGACCTCAGGATAGCGGCCATGATCTCCGAAGGGGAGGTGCCGGTGGCGGAGGCCTCCCTCATCAAGGTGCTGGCCAACGAGTGCCGCATCAAGCTGCTGTCGGCCGCCATGAGCATCCTGGGTCCCCGAGCCCTGCTGCGGCGCGACTCGCCCCTGGCCATCAAGGACCGGGCCGGCATGACCTTCGAGAGTCAGTTGCGGGGCTCCCTCATCAACCTCTTCGGCGGGGGCAACAACGACATCCAGCGCGACCTCATCGCCAACCACGGCCTGAAGCTACCGAGGTGACGACCGATGCAGTTCGCCGACTCCGACACCCAACGATTGCTGCGGGAGACGGCCCGCGCCTACTTCCGCGACAGGTATCCTCTGGAGAGGCTTTTCGCCCTGGAGAGGGGCGACGTCGCCCTGGAGCGCTCCGACATCGGCGAGTACGCCCAGCTGGGCTGGCTGGGGCTGCTGGTGCCGGAGGAGGAGGGCGGGGCCGGCGCCTCGCTGCTGGACGCGGGGGTGCTGGTGGAAGAGGCAGGCTACGCCGCCGTTCCCTCCCCCCTGCCCCAGGCCTTCGTGGCTTCCTACGTCCTCCGGCGGGCCGCAGCTCTCCATGAGGACCTGAAGGAGCACCTCCGCCGCCTGGCCAGGGGCGATGGCTTCTACGGGGTGGCCTACACCGACTACGGGTGGCGGCCCAGGGAGGGAGGCGACGGGGGCGGGCTGGCGCTGCGCGACGGTCGCCTTCGGGGCCAGCTCCTGCTGGTGCCCTTCGCCCATGTCCTGGACTGGGTGCTGGCGCCTATCAGCGAGGACGGCTCCCAGGCTCTGGGCCTGCTGCCCCTGGCCGGGGCGCGTCTGGAGCCTCAGCACCTGGTGGACCTGAGGCCTGTCTGTCGGGTCCTGTTCGATGGGCTGCCCTTGGGTGGCGGGGCCGTCATCGCCCGCGGGGAGGAGGCGAGGGGGCTGCGGGAGGAGATGGAGGCCCTCATCGCCGCCCTGGCCAACGTGGAGATGGCGGGCATCATCCACCGCGTCACCGCCATGACCTCGGAGTACATCTCCAACCGCATCCAGTTCGGGCGGCCCATAGCCACCTTCCAGGCGGCGCGACACCGGGCGGCGGAGATGTACGCCATGGCCGAGACGGTGCGCTGGGCTGCCTATCACTCCCTCTGGGAGTTCGAGAGGGACCCCGCCGCCAGCAGCGACATATGGAAGGCTGCCCGCTGGACGGCCGAGGCGGCCCGCTCCGTCTTCACCAACGCCCACATGCTGCACGGCGGCATCGGCGTCAGCCTGGAGCACCCCCTGCACCTGTTCACCCACGTCCTCATGACCCTGCCGGTGCTGGAGGGGAGCCGGGACGAGATGGTGCGCCGCATCACCCGGGCCCTCGTCCCCGAGCTGTCATGAGAGCGGGCGGCGGGGGGCGCCTGGCCTCTGCCTGCGCTATACTGGAACGAGGGGCCTAGCGCCCCCGTCCTTCGTCAGGAGTCGAGGCCCTGAGCCGCCGCGAACGTCGTCCGCGACCGCGTCCCAGGCCCCGTCGGGCGGGGCCGCCCTTCCCCCTCAACGTCATCTTCAACGTCCGTGCCTTTTACATCGCCTTCATCGTCCTCATCATCGCCAGCATGGCGGCGGTGGGCTTCGGGGGCCTCACGGGGGGCGGCACCAGCAACCCACGGCCCGAGCCTACGCCCGGGGCCACCCCCACGCCGACGCCGCAGCTGCCGGGCGTGAAGACATATCCCGGCCCCCAGCAGGTGGTGGACCCCAGCAAGTCCTACACCGCCGTCATCCGCACCACCAAGGGCGAGATCCGCGTTCGTCTCTACGCCGATAAGGCACCCCTGGCCGTCAACAGCTTCGTCTTCCTGGCGCGGGAAGGCTTTTACGATGGCCTCCTGTTCCATATCGTGCGCAAGGACCCGGCCTACGCCTTCGCCCAGACGGGAGACCCCACCTGTCGGGCCGATGGCGCCCTGGTCTGCAGCGGCGCCGGAGGCCCGGGCTACACCCTTCCCCTGGAGCGGAACGACCTGACTCACCGCCGCGGCGCCGTGGCCCTGGCCCCCATAGCCGGCGGCACTGACCTGAGCGGCAGCCAGTTCTACATCCTGCTGGGCGACCAGCCCCGGCTGGACGGACGCGACACCGTCTTCGGTGAGGTAGTGGCGGGCATGGACGTGGTGGAGGCCCTGACCGAACGCAACCCCTGCTTCCAGAGGCACAGTCGGGACAACCCCTGTCAGGAGCAGCCGCCCCCCGGCGATGCCATCCTGGGCATCGCCATACAGGAGGGCTGAGGCCCTCTAGTGGCGGAAGTCGGGCCTGTCCTCGCGACGGGCCTCGGGGCCGGGCACCTGACGGCGCTCCCGATCCTGGACCTTGGGCCGCTGATCGTCGGGCTCCCGTATCTCCCGTCGGAACTCGCGGATGGCACGGCCTATGGCGCCGCCGATGTCAGCTATGCGGGAGGCCCCGAACAGCACCACGATTATGGCGAAGATGATGAGCAGCTCCGTCGGTCCCAGGCCCTGGAACAACAGGAACGGCATTACCTCCTTCTCCCCTCGCGCCCAGCATAGCACCGGGCGGGGGCGCTGACAACGAAGCCTAGCGCCCTCGCTCGATGAAGAACATCAGGAACACGAAGAAGAGGGTGGCAGCCAGGAAGCCCGCCCCCAGGTGCCAGATGCCGCCGATGAGGAGGAACACGCCGATGGCCGAGCAGAAGCCCACCCCCGTCACCGCCACGATACGGGCTATCACCAGCGGCAGCGGCACCGGCCCCTGTCCCATGTCACCATGGCGCATTATCGCTGTCCCGCGGGCCAGCTTCAACGGCCTCGGCGGCCCTCACAGCCGCTCGTAGCGGGAAAGGGGGAAGGGCGTCAGGCGGTTGCGCAGCTCGCCGATGCCATCGATGCTGACCACCACCTCGTCGCCGGCCTGCAGGAAGAGGGGAGGGTTGCGGGCGAAGCCCACCCCCTCGGGCGTCCCGGTGAGAAGGATGTCCCCGGGCAACAGGGTCATGCCCCAGGAGAGCTCGGCGATGAGGCGGGGAAGGGTGAAGACCATCTGGGCGGTGCTGGCCTCCTGGCGTAGCTGGCCGTTGACCCAGCAGCGGAGCACCAGGGCGTGGGGGTCGGGCACCTCGTCGGCCGTCACCAGGCAGGGCCCCAGGGGGCAGGAGCGGTCCATGGCCTTCCCCTTGAGCCACTGGCCGCCGTGGCGGCGCTGCAGGTCGCGGGCGGTGATGTCGTTGGCGGCCATGTAGCCGAAGACATGGGCCATGGCCTCGGCCTCGGGTATGCTGCGACCCCCGCGGCCGATGACCACCGCCAGCTCGGCCTCGTAGTCCCACTGGGGCGAGAGCTGCGGGTCGTAAGGCAGGTCATCGTAGGGGCCGGCCACCACGGTGGTGGGCTTGGTAAAAAAGGTGGGGTGCTGGGGCAGCTCCTGGGCGCGCCCCTGGGAGCTGGACTCATGGAAGTGGGCCAGATAGTTCCAGCCCACGGCGAAGAGACAGCGGGGTGGCTGGGGTATGGGCGCCAGCAGCCTTACCGACCGCAGGCTGTGGGATGGGGGACGGCGGGCCAGGAGGTCCTGGGCCCTCTGCATGGCCTCCTCCCCCCCGCGCACCAGGTCCAGGACGGAGGCGAACTCGGGCCACAGGGGCACGATGCCGTCTTCCGTCAGGGCGCCGGGCAGGGGCTGGCCGCCCCCGGCCAGGAAGGTCACCAGACGCATGGAGGCACCTCCTGTCACCATCGTGCCGGCAGGTAGGGGAGGGCGCAAGCCTGGGCTGGCCGTCCCCGGGCGGGGCCACCTTGACAAGGGGTGGGGGGCGGCGGTATAAAGGGATGCGGATGACGGGCTCGGCCAGCTGGCCGGGCCTGTGGTTTCCGCACCTTACCAACCGAATAGGGAGAGAAGGACGTAGCCCCGAGGCCCGCCTTCACGGTTGTGGAGGCAGTGGTGTAGTGGTCAAGCGTTTAAGGGCACGTGGTGGATGCCTAGGCGCTGGAGGCCGAAGAAGGGCGCGGCAAGGCTGCGAAAAGCCTCGGTTAGCTGCCTAGCGAGCTTAGCCGGGGATTCCCGAATGGGGCAACCCGTCCCGGTGACAAGCCGGGACACCCCCGCTTCGGCGGGGGAGGGAACCGGGGGAACCGAAACATCCTAGTACCCCGAGGAAAAGAAACTATTCCCCTAGTAGTGGCGAGCGAACGGGGAAGAGCCTAAACTGGGCGGGAAGGTAACGGCCCACGGGCTAATGCCCGCCCGGGGTTGCGGGACACAGGCGGGGCCGGCCGTGGCAGGCCCGGGGAGTTACAAAGCTCCACCCTAGCCGAAGGACCCTGGAACGGGCCGCCAGAGAGGGTGAAAGCCCCGTAGGCGAAAGGGTAGGGGCCTCCCTGGCCTGTGCTCCCAAGTACCGCGGGGCACGTGAAACCCTGCGGGAATCCGGGGGGACCACCCTCCAAGGCTAAATACCTCCAGCGACCGATAGTGCACCAGTACCGTGAGGGAAAGGTGAAAGAGCACCCCGGGAGGGGAGTTCAAAGGTCCTGAAACCGCGTGCCCACAAACCGTCGGAGCCTGGGGCGACCCGGGTGACGGCGTGCCTATTGAAGTATGAGCCGGCGAGTGGATCTCGGTGGCCAGGTTAAGGGAGGAGACTCCCGGAGCCGGAGCGAAAGCGAGTCCGAAGAGGGCGCCGCCCGCAAGGGCAGGTCGTCGGGATCCGACCCGAAACCGGGCGAGCTACCCATGGCCAGGGTGAAGCGCAGGTAACACCTGCGTGGAGGCCCGAACCGGTTGGCGGTGCAAAGCCATCGGATGAGCTGTGGGTAGGGGTGAAATGCCAATCGAGCCCGGAGATAGCTGGTTCTCCCCGAAATGCATTTAGGTGCAGCCTCAGGGCTAACTCTGCCGGAGGTAGGGCTCTGGATGGGCTAGGGGGCAGAAAAGCCTACCAAACCCAACCAAACCGCGAATGCCGGCAGAGCACCCCCTGGGAGTGAGCCCGTGAGGGATAAGCTTCACGGACGAGAGGGGAACAACCCAGACCGCCGGCTAAGGCCCCTAAGTGCGGGCTAAGTGGTGAAGGATGTGGGGTGGCCCAGACAGCCGGGAGGTTGGCTTAGAAGCAGCCATCCTTTAAAGAGTGCGTAACAGCTCACCGGTCGATGCCGCCCTGCGCCGAAAATGTAGCGGGGCTCAAGCCCGCCGCCGAAGCCGCGGGCCCTGGCAGGCATAGCCCTGCCGGGGCGGTAGGGGAGCGTCCTGTCCAGCGTCGAAGGTGGGTCGCGAGGCCCGCTGGAGCGGGCAGGAGTGAGAATGCCGGCACGAGTAGCAAGAGGCAGGTGAGAATCCTGCCCACCGAATGGCCAAGGTTTCCTACGGAAGGATCGTCCGCGTAGGGTTAGGCGGGACCTAAGGCTAAGCCGCACAGGCGATGCCGATGGACAGCCGGTCAACATTCCGGCCCCGCCGCCGCGGCGCTACGAGACGGAGGGGGGACCCAGGAGGGTAGGTCGAGCGGGCCTACTGGACACGGTCCGTCCTTGGGCCGTAGGCGTCTGGGGGTAGGCAAATCCGCCCCCAGGTCAAGCGGAGGGCCCGAGGCGAGGGGCGACTACGGTCAAACCGAGTCGGCCGAGCCCACACTGGCTAGAAAAGCCTCGCCGTCCATGTCGCGGCGGTGCCCGTACCGGAAACCGACACAGGTGGCCTGGGGTAAACGCCCTAAGGTGGACGCGTGACTCCCCGTCAAGGAACTCGGCAAGTTGACCCCGTAACTTCGGGAGAAGGGGTGCCCTCTGGGGTGAAGGCCCTAGCGGCCGGAGCTCCGGGGGGTCGCAGCGAAGAGGCCCTGGCGACTGTTTAACAAAAACACAGGTCTCTGCTAAGGGGAAACCCGAGGTATAGGGGCCGACGCTTGCCCAGTGCCGGAAGGTTAAGGGGAGGGGTGATGAGCCCCGAACCGAAGCCCCGGTGAACGGCGGCCGTAACTCTGACGGTCCTAAGGTAGCGAAATTCCTTGTCGGGTAAGTTCCGACCCGCACGAAAAGCGTAACGACTGGGGCGCTGTCTCGACGGGGAGCGCGGTGAAACTGCAGGGCCCGTGAAGATGCGGGCTACCCGCCGCGGGACAAGAAGACCCCGTGGAGCTTTACTGCAGCTTGGCGTTGGCGACGGGCCAAGGATGCGTAGGATAGGTGGGAGGCTGAGAACCCCTGGCTCCGGCTGGGGGGGAGCCGCCGGTGAAATACCACTCTTCCTTGGTCTATCGCCTAACCCGCACAGCGGGGACAGCGCCTGGTGGGCAGTTTGACTGGGGCGGTCGCCTCCTAAAAGGTAACGGAGGCGCCCAAAGGTCCCCTCAGGCTGGATGGAAATCAGCCGTTGAGTGTATGGGCAGAAGGGGGCTTGACTGCGAGGCCTACAAGCCGAGCAGGGGGGAAACCCGGGCCAAGTGATCCCACGGTACCGCGTGGGAGGGCCGTGGCTTATCGGATAAAAGCTACCCCGGGGATAACAGGCTGATCGGGCCCAAGAGTTCACATCGACGGCCCGGTTTGGCACCTCGATGTCGGCTCGTCCCATCCTGGGGCTGGAGAAGGTCCCAAGGGTTGGGCTGTTCGCCCATTAAAGGGGCACGTGAGCTGGGTTCAGAACGTCGTGAGACAGTTCGGTCTCTATCCGCGGTGGGCGTTGGAGGCTTGAGGGGGGCTGGCCCTAGTACGAGAGGACCGGGCTGGGCGGACCTCTGGTGTGCCGGTTGTCCCGCCAGGGGCAAAAAGCCGGGTAGCCATGTCCGCACGGGATAAGCGCTGAAAGCATCTAAGCGCGAAGCCCTCCCCAAGATGAGGCCTCCCACCCCCTCGAGGGGGTAAGGCCACGGGAAGACCACCCGTTCGATAGGCGGCAGGTGTAAGCTGGGCAACCGGCGTAGCTGAGCCGTACTAATGGCCGAGGGCTTGACCACTACACCACCGCCCTCACAACCAGGCAGGCCTGGGGCTATAATGAATATCGGGACGCGGGGTGGAGCAGCGGCAGCTCGCCGGGCTCATAACCCGGAGGTCGTGGGTTCGAATCCCACCCCCGCTACCATCTCCTCCTCTCCCTATCTCGGCACGCACACGGGCCCTTGGTGGCTAGAGCGAGGCGGACCCACCCGTTCCCATCCCGAACACGGAAGTGAAACGCCTCAGCGCCGACGATACTGGCGGGGCAACCCGCTGGGAAAATAGGCCGCTGCCAGGGGCCCACTATCTTTTCCCTCGCCACCCCTAGGCGCGCTGACCACCACCACTTATAATTAGCGCAAAGGCCCTGAGGCCCAACCTATTAAGCGGAGGCGAGACCCCTTGTCGGCACCTCCCCAGCCCGAAGAGAGCACCCCCGAGCCCCAGGAGAGCATGGCCCAGCTCCTGGGCACCTACACCGCCTACCCCCACCTGCGCCGCGGCGACATCGTCGACGGCACCATCGTCGGCTTCACCCGGGAGGGCGTCCTGGTGGACCTGGGCGCCAAGACGGAGGGGGTCATCCCCCGCAGCGAGATGACCTGCCTCGGCCCGGGAGGCGAGGCCTCCCTCAAGGTGGGCGACCAGGTGAGCGTCTACGTCCTCCGCCCCGAAACGGCCGATGGCCAGATCCTCCTCTCCCTGGACAGGGCCCGCGGCGAGCAGGGCTGGCAGATCCTGCACGAGCGCTACCAGCGGGGGGAGGCCTTCCAGGCCCCGGTGGTGGGGCACAACCGGGGTGGCCTCATCCTCAATGCCGAAGGGGTGCGTGCCTTCCTGCCCATCTCCCAGCTGGTGCCCGACCCTGAGCTGCCCAGCCGAGACCTCTCCCGCTGGGTGGGGCGCTGGCTCACCGTCAAGGTGCTGGAGCTGAACCGCCGGCGGGGGAGGGCCATCCTCTCCCAGAGGGCGGCCCTGGAGGAACAGCGGAGCCATTTGCGGGAACAGCTCTTGCACGAGCTGCAGGAGGGGCAAGTGCGGCGGGGACGGGTCACCAGCGTGCGCGACTTCGGCGTATTCGTGGACTTGGGCGGGGTGGAGGGGCTGGTGCCCGTCTCGGAGCTGAGCTGGGATGCCACCCCACCGCCGCCCCACTCCATCTGCCGAGTGGGGGACGAGGTGGAAGTCTTCGTCATGCGCATCGACCAGGAGACGGGAAGGGTGAGCCTATCCCTGCGTCGCGCCCAGGGCGAACAGTGGGAGGCCATTGTCGCCCACCTGAAGGAGGGCGACGTGCTGCCGGGCCTCGTCACCAAGCTGACCAACTTCGGCGCCTTCGTGCGCCTCAGCGGCAAAGTGGAGGGCCTCATCCACATCTCGGAGATGTCCGAGCGTCACCTGCAGCACCCGGGCGAACTGGTGCGAGAGGGCGACATCGTCCCGGTGAAGGTGCTGCGCATCGAGCGCGACCGTCGGCGCCTCAGCCTGTCGCTGCGTCAGGCACGGCCCGAGGCCGAGGCCCAGGGATGGGCCTTCGACCAGAACGGGGCCGTGGTCTTCGTTCCCCCTGAGATGCGGGCCGCCGTGCAGCCCCAGAACGGCCCACAGGGGGAGTAGAAAATTCGACGGCCAACGGGTATGGTATAAGTGTGGCGGTGATAGGCTATGGCCGATCGTTTCGAGAAGTTCACTGAGCGTGCCCGGAGGGTCCTCACTCTGGCGCAGGAGGAGGCCCTCCGTTTCAACCACAACTACATAGGGACCGAGCACATCCTCCTGGGCCTGGTCAGGGAAGGGGAGGGTGTGGCCGCCAAGGTGCTGGCCAACCTGGGGGTGGACCTCAACAAGGTCCGCTCGGCGGTGGAGTTCATCATCGGCCGGGGCGACAAGGCCGTCACCGGTGAGATCGGTCTCACCCCCAGGGCCCGCAAGGTCATCGAGCTGGCGGTGGACGAGGCCCGCCGCCTGGGCCACCACTACATCGGCACCGAGCACCTGCTCCTGGGCCTGGTGCGCGAGGGCGAGGGCATCGCCGCCGGCGTGCTGGAGAGCCTGGGCGTGAGCCTGGAGAAGGTGCGGGCCGAGGTCTCCCGCGTCCTCTCCCAGAGCATGCCGCAGCAGGGAGGGCCACAGGCGTCCCGCGCCCCGGCTCGCACCCCCACCCTGGACCAGCTGGGCGTGGACCTGACGGCCCTGGCCCGCCAGGGCAAGCTCGACCCCGTCATCGGCCGCGACCGCGAGATCGAGCGGGTGGTCCAGATCCTCTCCCGGCGCACCAAGAACAACCCCGTCCTCATCGGCGAGCCGGGGGTGGGCAAGACGGCCATCGTCGAGGCGCTGGCCCAGCGCATCATCCGCGGCGACGTTCCCGAGATGCTGCAGGGCAAGCGCATCGTCACCCTGGACATCGGCGCCCTGGTGGCCGGCACCAAGTACCGGGGCGAGTTCGAGGAGCGCCTCAAGAAGGTCATCGAGGAGCTGAAGACGGCCGGCAACTGCATCCTCTTCATCGACGAGATGCACATGCTGGTGGGTGCTGGCGCCGCCGAGGGGGCGGTGGACGCAGCCAACATCCTCAAGCCCTCCCTGGCCCGCGGCGAGATCCAGGTCATCGGCGCCACCACCCTGGACGACTACCGCAAGCACATCGAGAAGGACGCCGCCCTGGAGCGGCGGCTGCAGCCCATCGTGGTCAACGAGCCCACGGTGGAGGAGACGCTGGAGATCCTGCGGGGCATCAAGCACCGCTACGAGGAGCACCACGGCCTCTTCATCGCCGATGAGGCTCTGAAGGCGGCGGCGGAGCTGGCGGCGCGCTACGTGCCCGACCGCTTCCTGCCCGACAAGGCCATCGACCTGGTGGACGAGGCTGCCTCCCGAGTGCGGATCCGCCGCTCCTACGCTCCGCCCTCCCTCCAGGAGGCCATGAAGGGCCTGGAGAGCCTGCGGCGGGAGAAGGAGCAGGCCATCGCCCAGCAGCAATACGAGTACGCCGCCGAGCTGCGGGACCGGGAGGTCAAGCTCCAGGAGCGCATCAAGCAGCTGGAGGCGGGCTGGCGCAGCCAGCGCCAGGAGGAGCGCCCGACCGTCACCGCCGAGGACATCTGCGAAGTAGTGTCCATGTGGACTGGCATCCCGGTGACCCGCATCGCCTCCGAGGAGTCTCAGCGGCTGCTGAAGATGGAGGAGGCGCTGCACGAGAAGGTCATCGGTCAGGACGAGGCCATCCGCACGGTGGCCAGGGCGGTGCGGCGTGCCCGCGCCGGCCTGAAGGACCCGCGGCGTCCCATCGGCGTATTCATGTTCCTGGGGCCCACGGGCGTGGGGAAGACCTACCTGGCCCGCGCCCTGGCGGAGTTCATGTTCGGGTCCGAGGACGCCATGATCCGCCTGGACATGAGCGAGTTCATGGAGAAGCACAACGTGTCCAGGCTCATCGGGGCGCCGCCGGGCTACGTGGGCTACGAGGACGCCGCCCAGCTAACCGACACGGTGCGGCGCAAGCCTCACTGCCTCATCCTGCTGGACGAGATCGAGAAGGCCCACCCGGACGTCTTCAACATGCTGCTGCAGATCTTCGACGACGGTCACCTGACCGACGCCAAGGGGCGGCGGGTGGACTTCCGCAACACCATCATCATCATGACCTCCAACGTGGGCTCCGACCTCATCCGCAAGGAGCAGGTGCTGGGCTTCGCCACCAAGCGGGAGGAGGCCCAGACCTTCCAGGAGCAGTACGAGCGGATGAAGGAGAAGGTGCTCCAGGCCATGAAGCAGGTCTTCCGGCCGGAGTTCCTCAACCGCCTGGACGCGGTGGTGGTCTTCCACCCGCTGACCAAGGAGCACATCCGCAAGATCGTGGAGAAGGAGATCCGCGAGATCGAGCAGCGGGTGGCCCTGAAGGGCATCAGCATCGAGATAACCGACGCCGCCAAGGACTGGCTGGGGGAGAAGGGGTTCGACCCTGTGTTCGGCGCCCGACCCCTGCGCCGCGTCCTCCAGAACGAGATCGAGGACCGGCTGTCGGAGGCCATCCTGGAAGGGCGCTTCGGCGAGGGCGATACCGTCCGCATCGATGTCCAGGACGGCGAGATCGTCCTGCTGAACGTGTCCCAGCCGGCCCTGACCTAGCCCGCGCTGCGAATGGCCCCTGGCCGAAGGGGAGCGGTGGCCCGCCTCGCCGAGGTGGGCCACTTTCTTTTGCCCCCGACGGTGGCCGCCCTGCTATTCCTGCCTTCCCTCGGCGACTGGTTCATGCTCCACGACTTCATCCACCTGCGGGGCGCCGCCTGGCACAGCGCCGCCCACTACCTGGAGGCCATCTTCGACCCCCGGGACGGGGGCGAGAGCCTGTTCAACACCGGCAAGCTCTACCGCCCCCTCTACTACCTGGCCCTGCTGGTCCAGGAGCGCCTCTTCGGCCTCCACCCCCTGCCGTATCACCTGGTGAACGTGGGGCTTCATGTCCTGAACGTGGCCCTGGTCTGGTGGCTGGCCCGCCGCCTCCTGGGGCAGCGGTCCCTGGCCACCCTGGCGGCCCTGGGCTACGCGCTCCACCCCCTGGCCATCGAGGCTGTGGTCTGGATCTCGGCGGTCACCGAGCTACTGGTGACCGCCTGCACTCTCGCCGCCCTGGCAGCGTGGATGGAGAGCTATCGCAGCCAGGGCGTCAGGGCGGCCCTCTGGCGGGCAGGAGCCCTCGTCCTGGCAGCCGGAGCCGTCCTGAGCCGGGAGCCCGGCCTGGCGGCCCCCCTGGCCCTGGCTGCCTACCACCTGCTGAGGGCGGGGCCGCGACAGTGGCCGCGTCTTTCGACCTGGCTGCCGCTGCTGCCCCTGGCTGCCCTGGTCCTGGGCTACGTGGCTCTGCGACTGCCCCATTTTCGCGAGGCGGCCGCTGGCGAGGCCTCGGGCCTCGGCAGCCTGGGCTGGCACATCTTCGAGAACCTGTTCCTCTACCTGGGCTGGCCGCTGGTGCCCGTCTGGTCGGGGGACCCCGGGTGGACGGTGCTGCGGGGCCTGTCCGCCATCCTCGTCCTTCGTCTGGCGGAGTCCCTCCTGCGGCGGCGAGATTGGCGTTGGGCCTTTCTCATGCTCTTCTGGCTCCTCTTCGCCCTTCCCTACGCCACCAACGCGCCGGAGTTGCAGGCCGGCCGCTACAACTACCTCCTGCTGGCCCCCCTGTGCATCCTGGGCGCGCGGCTGCTGGCCGATGCCGCCTCGTGGCTGGCGCCGCGAATGCCCCGCCTGGCCCAGGCTGCCAGCCCCGCCCTCTGGGCGGGGGCGCTGCTGGCCCTGGCGGTGCCCGCCCTGCTGCTGCACGTATACCACCAGCGCAACCTGCACGCGGTGGCCGACTCCAGCCACGATCTGCTGGCAGCGCTGCAGGCCCAGTATCCGCGACTGCCGCCGGGCTCAGTGCTCTACGTGGAGAACGCCCCGCCGGCGCTGCTCTTCGAAGGCGGCCCCTTCTATCTGGACCCTATGGTGGACCTGTTCTACGGGGTGGACGTGCAGGTGGCGCTGGGGCCGCCGCCCACGTCCGGCCCGTCCGTCTACAGCTTCGTCTATCGCCCCCGATGAGGGGGTGGGAGAGCGAGCGTCTTCCCTATCTCGCGAGGCCAGGCTCGGGGGGCCTTGGCAGGGGCGCACAGGGGTGGCATAATCAGAACGTGAGTTCTAAGGGGCGGGCACAGTCCCTGTTCGTCTGCCAGGAGTGCGGGCGGGAGAGCGCCAAGTGGCTGGGGCGCTGCCCCGACTGCGGCTCCTGGAACACCTTCCTCGAGGCGGCTCCTGCTCCTGCAGGCGGCCATGCCCCAGCCGTCCCGGTCCAGGTCTCGGCCGTCCCCCAGGACGGGGAGGAGAGGCTGGTCCTGGGGCTGGGCGAGTTCGACCGGGTTCTGGGGGGTGGGCTGGTGGCGGGCTCGCTGGTGCTCATCGGCGGCGACCCTGGCATCGGCAAGTCCACCCTCGTGCTGCAGGTGGCGGCGCTGGCCGCCCGTGCTGGGGGCCGCCCCGTCCTCTACGTATCGGGCGAGGAGTCGGCACGGCAGGTGTCCATGCGGGCCCGTCGCCTGGGGCTGGTGGGGGCTGGTCTGTACCTCCTCGCCGAGACGGAGCTGGAGGCGGCTTTGAAGGCCGCTGAGGCCCTCTCGCCCTCCCTGCTGGTGGTGGACTCCATTCAGACGGTCTACTGGGGCGGCCTGCCCCAGCCAGCGGGGAGCGTCGTGCAGCTGCGCCAGTGCGCCCTCAAGCTCCTGCAGTGGGCCAAGAGCACCGGGGTGCCGGTGATCCTGGTGGGCCACGTGACCAAGGAAGGCGAGCTGGCCGGCCCCAAGGTGCTGGAGCACATGGTGGACGTGGTGCTCTACCTGGAGGGGGAGCGCTTCAGCAGCTACCGAGTCCTGAGGGGTGCCAAGAACCGCTTCGGCTCGGTGGCCGAGGTGGGCGTGTTCGAAATGTGGGGTGAAGGGATGGTGGAGGTAGCCAACCCCTCGGAGCTGTTCCTGTCGGAGCGGGCCCAGGACGGCATAGGCTCGGCTGTAGTGCCGGTGATGGAGGGCAGCCGCCCCCTGCTGGTGGAGGTGCAGGCCCTCACCAGCCCTACCGTGGCCCCTGCCCCCCGCCGCACCGCTAACGGGCTGGACTACAACCGTCTGGTGCTGGTGGCGGCCGTGCTGTCGCGGCGCCTGGGGCTGCCTCTGGCCAACCAGGACATCATCGCCTCGGTGGTGGGAGGCCTGCGCGTTCAGGAGCCGGCGGCCGACCTGGCCCTGGCCCTGGCTATCGTCTCCAGCCAGCGCGACCGTCCCCTGCCAGCGGACCTGGTAGCTGTGGGCGAGGTGGGGCTTTCGGGCGAGCTGAGGTCGGTGCCCCACCTGGAGCGTCGGCTTCTGGAGGCGGAGCGCCTGGGCTTCCGCAGGGCCGTTCTGCCCCGCTCCGCCCTGCAGCGGGGCCTGCGTTGCCGCCTGGAGCTGGCCCCGGCCGCCACGCTGCGGGAGGCCGTGCGCCTGGCCCTGGCCTAAGGCTCGAAGGGGCGCCGGCGCAGCAGCACGCTCTGCACCAGCCCCAGGGCCATGAACGTCATCAGCAGGGAGCTGCCTCCCTGCGAGATGAAGGGCAACGGGATGCCCGTCACCGGCAACAGCCGCACGTTGACCCCGACGTTGATGAACACCTGCACCAGCAGCATGACGGCGATGCCGGTGGCCAGCAGGCGCCCGAACAGGTCGTAGGACAGGCTGGCCGCCCGCAGACAGCGGAAAATCACCACCACGTACAGGGCCAGCAGCAGCAGCGCCCCTACGAAGCCCAGCTCTTCCCCCAGCACGCTGAAGATGTAGTCGGTGGTGGCCGTCTGCAGGAAGTCCAGCTGCGTCTGACTGCCCTGGAACAGCCCCTTCCCCAGCAGGCCGCCGGAGCCGATGCCTATCTCGGCCTGCAGGATGTTGAAGCCGCCCCCCAGCGGGTCCAGGTTGGGGTTGAAGAAGAGGGCCAGCCGCTCCCGCTGGTAATCGCTGAGGGCGGCTGCCGAGACCAGGGGAATGGAAAGGATGAGGATGGCCACCAGCAGCCCCACGTAGTAGGGCCGTGCCCCGCCCATGAGGGCCATCACCAGCCAAACGGAGCCGAAGATGATGGCCGTGCCCATGTCCGGCTCCAGCATCACCAGCACCGCCGGCACCAGCCCCATAGCCAGGGTGGCCAGGAAGTGGCGCAGGCGGCGCATATCCAGGGGACGGTCGGCCATGTAGCGGGCCAGGGCCAGGATGGTGAAGGGCTTGGCCAGCTCCGACGCCTGCACCTGCACCGGCCCCAGGCTCAGCCAGCGTCGCGACCCCAGGGACTCATCGCCCACCAGCAGCACAGCCACCAGGAGCAGCAGCCCCAGCCCGTAGAGGAAAGGCGCCACCCGCCCGAAGGCCCGGTAGTCGGTCATCATCAGCACGACCATGAGGGCGATGCCCAGCAGGGCGAGCAGCGCCTGCTTCACCACCGGGTGGCCCAGGCCGTTGATGCCGTCGGGATAGGAGCTGAGGGAAGCGCTGTAGATGAGCAGGCCGCCGTAGCCGGCCAGGGCAATGGCCCCCGCCGCCAGCACCGGGTCGAAGTGGCGGGCCAGCCGCTCCTGGATCAACGTCTCCCCTCCCGCAACGCCTGGGCGATGCCGCTCTGGTTGAACATGAAGTCCAGTACCTGGGCGGCCACCGCGGCCGGCCTGTCGGCGCTGCCACGGGCCATGTAGACCACCACCGCCACCAGGGGCTGATCGGCAGGGGCGAAGCCGGCGAACCAGGCGTGGCCGTCCTCGCCGGCGCCGCTCACCCCCGCCACTTGCAGGCCGCGCACCGCCGCTGCCCTGGCCACCCCCTCGCTGACGGCCCTGACCATGGCCTGGCGGACGGCGCTCAGGTTCTCCGGCGAGACCGGCAGGCCGGCGCGGGGCTGGCCTCCGGCCTCGGCCAAGACCCGCCCTTCGGGGTCGCGGATCTCCCTCACCAGGTGGGGACGCAGGAGGCGGCCGCCGTTGGCCAGGGCAGCGGTGGACACCAGCACCTGCATGGGGGTGGCCGACAGATAGGACTGGCCCAGGCCAAAGCGATAGGTGTCGGTGGGCCGCCAGGGGTCGCGCAGCGTCCGCTCCTTCCAGCGGGCGTCGGGCACGAGGCCTGCCGCCTCCCCTGACAGGTCGATGCCCGTGGCCTCCCCCAGTCCGAAGGCGCGGGCGTAGCGGGCCAGTCGCTCCTCCCCCAGGCCGCGCACGGAGCCATCGGGGGAGCCTCCCGCCAGCTGAGCGAAGTAGGTGTTGGCCCCCTGGGCCAGGGCCCGTGCCAGGTCCATGTCCCCCAGGGGGCGGGGGTCGAAGATGATGTCTGGCACCGCCCCCGGCGCCAGGGGGTTGCTCACCAGCATGTAGCCGGCCAGATTGCGGATGACGGTCTCAGGGCGGACGATCCCCTCCTGCAGGGCGGCCAGGGCCACGATGGGCTTGAAGGTGTCCAGGGGAGGATATAGCTCCCCCAGGGCGTGGTTCAGGAGGGGCTTGCCCGGGGCGTCCAGGAGGGCGGCCGCCAGATCGCGACGGCCGGGGTCGGCGAAAACGTTGGGGTCGAAGCTGGGCAGGGAGACCAGGGCCAGGACCTCTCCGTTGCGCACGTCCATCAGGGCGGCTGCTGCCACCTCTCCGGGGGGCACCTGGGCGCTGAGGGCCTCGTAGAGGCGGCGCTGCAGGTCCAGGTCCACCGTCAGCAGGAGGCTGGAGCCGTCCTGCCCCGGCTGCTCAGCGACGATGCGGCGGGGGCGGCCGAAGGCGTCCACCTCCAGCAGCACCTGCCCCGGGGTGCCCCTCAGGATGGTCTCGTAGGTGGCCTCCACCCCTGCCTTGCCCACCCAGTCGTGCAGGTGGTAGCCCAGCCCCTTCAGAGCTTCCAGCTCCTCGGCTGATATAGGCCCGGTATAGCCCAGCACGTGGGCCAGGGCCGGCCCCCCAACGTAATCGCGAACCGTCCGCTCCAGCAGACGGACGCCTGGCAGGTCAGGCTCCCGCTCCTTCAGGGCGAGGGCCTGCTCCCGGGTCAGACCCTCTTTCACTACCAGAGGGTCGTAAGGGCTCTGGCGGGTACGGCCCTCCCGAAAGCGGGCCTCGATCTCCTCGGGCGGAAGGCCGACGATGCTCCCCAGCTCACGGAAGAGCCTCTCCTGCTGCTCCGGCCGCACGTTGGCCGGGACGATGGCGGCGTCGAAAGTGGTGCGGTTGTATACCAGGGGCCGGCCGCCGCGGTCATATATCAGGCCCCGGCTCACCGGCACCTGCAGCTCGCGCAGCGCGTTGCTGGCGGCCATCTGACGAAAGCGCTCCCCCTCCACCAGTTGCAACCGCACCAGTTGCCCCACCAGGATGGCCATCAGCAGCAGGGCCAGCCCACGAAGGGCGAGGAAGCCCCAGCGGCTGGCAGCCGGCGCCGGTTGCTCGCGGCGCCTGGGCCGAGGCGAACGCCAGCGACGGGTAGTGGTGGCCACTTCTCACTCTCCCAGTCGGGGGCCTGCCATCCTGGGCCCGAGGAGCGCCCTCAGCCCCCACAAGAGCACCAGCACCAGGGGAGTCCACAGGGCGTTGACCAGGGCGGCGGGCAGAGCGCCCCGCAGCAGCGCGTCGCCCCAGGACGGTCCCTCTCCCGTGATGGTGTAGACCATCAGGTACAGGATGTGCTGGGCCAGGGTGCCCAGGCCCACCGCCACCAGGGCAGTGGGGAGAGACGCCTGCACCACCGTCGCCTGGCCCAGGGCGGCCAGGGCCAGCGCCGGCAGGGCTCCCAGCGCCGAAAGCCCCACGGGCCGCGTCCCCAGCAGGTCCGACAGGGTTCCAGCGACGATGGCCAGCAGCAGTCCTTCCCCCGGCGACCAGGCCACGGCCCAGCAGACGGCCAGCAGCAGCGCCAGGTCGGGCTGCACCCCCAGGGGCCGCACCGAGGGCAGGACGCTGTAGGCCAGCAGGGCTGTTGCCAGGGCCATCAGGGCGCCGAGGGCATACCTCATGATGGCTCCCCTAACCGGATAGGCTGAAAGGTGGTCAGCACTAGAACCGCCTGCAGGCGCGAAAGGGGCGCCGAAGGCTCCACCTGGGCACGCACGAAGGTGTCCTGGGGGTGAGCACGCACCGAGCGGGCCACGCCCACCAGAAGGCCGGGAGGAAACTTCCCTCCGAGGCCCGAGGTGACCACCAGGTCGCCGTCCTCGATGCCGGCCTCGCGGGGCACCAGCTCCAGGGACGGGGGCGACCCCGCCCGCCCTACCACTACCCCGCGGGCATCGCCCTGCCCACCCTGCACCGTCACGTTGACAGCTGAGCGGGGATCGGTGACCAGTGTCACCCAGGCATGGTCGGGATACAGGGTGGTGATGGTGCCCACCAGGCTTCCCCCCTCCGAGAGGACCAGCATCCCTTCCCTCAGGCCGTCGTCGCTGCCACGGTCGATGGCCACAGCCTGGCGCAGCGGCCCGAGTTCCAGCGCCACCACCCGCGCTCCCAGGAGGCCGTCCTGGGGGCGGGAGGACTTGAGCTGTAGCAGTCGCTCCAGCTCGGCCAGGCGCTGGCTGGCATCCTGGCGGCGGGCCAGCTCCGCCCGCAGCTCCTCTACCTCGCGGCGCAGGGCCTCGTTCTCCTCGAGCACCTGGTCGCGGCGGAGGAGCGACCGCACCAGGTCGGAGGCGTCCAGGGCGGCGCCGCGCAGGGCCAGGGTGGCGGGGGCGGCCGCCTGCACGGCCAGGGAGCGCAGGGAGTCCAGGGCCCCCGCCTGCGACAGGGACATGGAGGCGATGGCCAGGGCCAACGTCCCCACCAGCCACAAGGCCCATCTCAACAGGGGCCCGGGCTCGGGCTGAAAGCTGGGGCCCTCCATAGGCCTGGGCAGCGGCCGCCTCGGCTAGCGCGGCGGCCGGTGACGGCGTCGGTTGAGCCGCGACTGGATCTTCTGCAGGATGGTGGCCTCTTCCAGCACCTCGGCGCAGCCCCGCACCACGCAGCGCAGGGGGTCTTCGGCGACGTAGACGGGGAACTTGGTCTCCTGGGCCAGGCGCTTGTCCAGGCCCCGCAGCAGGGCCCCTCCGCCGGCCAGGACGATGCCCCTGTTCATGATGTCGGCCACCAGCTCCGGCGGCGTGGCCTCGATGGTCTGGCGCACGGCGTCCACGATGGCGTTGACGGAGGCAGCGATGGCGTCGCGCACCTCCACGCTGCTGATGGTCACCGCCTTGGGCAGGCCCGTGGCCAGGTCACGCCCCTTGATGGTCAGGGTCATCTCCTCTTCCAGTGGGTAGGCGGAGCCGATCTTGATCTTCACTTCCTCGGCCGTGCGCTCGCCGATGAGCATGTTGTGGACCTGACGCGTGTAGGTCATGATGTCCTGGTCCATCTCGTCGCCGGCCACCGGGATGGAGTTGCTGACGACGATGCCGCCCATGGAGATGACGGCTACCTCGGTGGTGCCGCCGCCGATGTCCACGATCATGCAGCCTCCCGGCTCCGTCACCGGCAGGCCAGCGCCGATGGCTGCCGCCATGGGCTCCTCGATGAGGTAGCAGACGCGGGCGCCGGCATTGAGGGCGGCGTCGTGCACCGCCCGCTTCTCCACCTCCGTCACCCCCGAAGGTATGCCTATCACCACCCGCGGCCGTGGCAGCAGGGAATGGTTGTGGGCGGTGCGGATGAAGTATTGCAGCATCTTCTCGGTGACGGCGAAGTCGGAAATGACGCCGTCCCTCAGGGGCCGCACAGCCACGACATCGGCAGGCGTGCGGCCCACCATGCGCTTGGCCTCGGCACCCACGGCGATGATGCGCCGCTCGATGCGGTCGATGGCCACCACCGAAGGCTCCTCGATGACCAGACCCTTGCCCCTGACCATCACCAGGGTGTTGGCTGTGCCCAGGTCGATGGCGATGTCGTGGGAGAAGATCCCCATCAGGCTGTCCAGCGGGTTCAGCCTCACCTTACCCCTCCCTATGGCTCACTTCACGCATTATAACCTCGGCCTGGGCGGTGGCTGAAGCCTCGGCCCCTAGCGGGCCGCGGGGCAGGCCCCCCACAGCCCCAGGCCCCTGGCCCGAGCCTCCTCCTGCAGCCGTCGAAACAGGTCCACGTATTTCACGTCGGGCGGGAAGGTGGCCACCTGCGCGTAGCCCTCGGCCACCAGCACGGCATTGACCATCACGCCGTCGGCCCAGACGTAGCGCAGCAGGCGCCCGTAGCGGTCCGTCTCCGACACGTCCTTCTCCAGGAGCACCGTCTTCCCCTCCACCAGCTCGCGGTTGCGCCGGGACGCCTCCCGACCGTAGCACTCCACCGGCTGGCCGGGCGCCACCGACTCGGGGGTGTCCACACCGATATAGCGGACGGTGTAGCGGCGGCCACCGATGCTCACCTCGATGGTATCACCGTCCACCACGCGGGTGACCCGCGCCTGCGGCAGGTCTGGCGGCGGGGTGGGCAGGGCGACGCCCGCTGGCACGGTCGGGGCGGCGGGTGGCGTTCGCTCCCCGACGGCCTCGCCCCCGGGCGAGGGGGTGTGGGTCAGGTCCTGGGCCAGCCCACAGGCGGCCAGCAGGGGCAGGATGAGGAGCAGCAGGGCGGTGCGCGCCACTAGACCTCGACCCCGTGGCGCCTGAGCAGGTCCAAGAACTCCTCCTCCGACAGGGTAGGGATGCCGTAGCGCTGGGCCTGGGCCAGCTTGGAGCCGGGGTCCTCGCCCACCACCAGGTAGTCGGTGTTGCGGGTCACCGTGTCCTTGGCCAGACCGCCCAGGCGCCGCACCAGCTCCTGGGCCTGAGAGCGGGTCATGGACTTGAGGCTGCCGGTGAAGACGATGACCTTACCCTTGAGGGGGCCCTCTTTCTCCTGCCTGGCCCCGGCATCGCCCATATTCACGCCGGCCCGCCGCAGCTTCTCCAGCACCTTGCGGTTGCGCTCGTTGCGGAACCACTGATAGACGCTCTCGGCGATCTTGGGGCCGACGCCGGGGATGCGGGCCAGCTCCTCCAGGCTGGCCTGGGCCAGACGGTCGATGCTGCCGAACTCGTAGGCCAGGAGCTGGGCCACCTCGCTGCCCACGTGGCGGATGCCCAGGGCGAAGATGAGGCGGTCCAGGGGCCGCTTCTTGCTCTCCTCGATGTTGCGCAGGATCTTGTCGGCCAGGGTGGGGCCCATGCGCTCCAGGGCCAGCAGGCGGTCCCGCTTCTCGCGCAGGTAGTAGAGGTCGCCCGGGTCTTCCACCAGCCCCTCGCGCATGAGGGCCTCGATCCACCGCTCCCCCAGGCCATCGATGTCCATGGCCGACCGCTGCACGAAGTGGGTCAGCCAGCGGAAGGCCTGGGCCGGACAGGAGGGATTGATGCAGTAGCGCATGGCCTCGCCCGGGGGCCGCACCACCTCGCCGCCGCAAGCGGGGCAGGAGGTGGGCGGCTCGTAGGGCCGCTCCTGGCCGGTGCGGCGGCTCACCACAGGCCCCACCACCTGGGGGATCACCTCGCCCGCTCGGTGCACCACCACCCAGTCGCCGATGCGGATGTCGCGGCTCCTGATGATGTCCTCGTTGTGGAGGGTGGCCTGCTTGACGATGACGCCCCCCACCTTCACCGGCTCCAGCACGGCGTAGGGGTTGATGGTGCCGGTGCGGCCCACATTGTGGCGTATGTCCAGCAGGCGGGTGGTGGCCTCCACCGGCGGGAACTTGTAGGCGATGGCCCACCTGGGCTCGCGCCCCACCGCCCCCAGACGGTCCCACAGGTCCAGGTCGTTGGCCTTCACCACCAGGCCATCGATCTCGTACGGGAGCTGGTAGCGCCCCTCCACCCACCGCTCCCACTGCTGCTGGACCTCTTCCAGGGTGCGGCAGAGGACGTTGTGGGGGTTGGTGCGGAACCCCATCTCCCGCAGCCACTCCAGGATCTCCCAGTGCTTGCGGGGGTGAGGGCCGTCGCACCAGCCGAGCTGGTAGACGAAGATGTCCAGCTTGCGGGAGGCGGTGACGCGGGGGTCCTTTTGCCGGACGGAGCCGGCGGCGGCGTTGCGGGGGTTCATGAACAGCTTCTGGCCGCGGGCGGCCAGCTCCTCGTTCAGCTTTTCGAAGGCGTCCTTGGGCATGTAGACCTCGCCCCGCACCTCGAAGCGGGGCGGCACATCGTTGCCCCGCAGGAACAGGGGAATGCTGCGGATGGTCTTCAGGTTCTCGGTGACGTTTTCGCCCCGCAGGCCGTCGCCGCGGGTGGCACCCTGGACGAAGCGACCGTTCTCGTAGACCAGGGCCACCGAGAGGCCGTCTATCTTGTGCTCCACCACCATGTCGAAGCCCTCCACCTCGCCCAGGGAGCAGGCGCGCCGGTACCAGGCCCGCAGCTCCTCGAAGTTGAAGGCGTTGGCCAGGGAGAGGAGGGGCACCCGGTGCTCCACCACCCCGAAGGCCTCCACCGGCTGGCCGGGCACGCGCTGGGTAGGGGAGTCGGGGGTGACCAGCTCGGGGTAGTGCTCCTCGATGGCCCGCAGTTTGCGCATCAACTCGTCATATTCGGCGTCGCTGATCTCGGGCTGATTGAGGACGTAATAGAGGTAGTCGTGGCGGTTGATCTCGGAGCGCAGCTCCTCCGCCGCCAGTCGTGCCTGGAAGACGTTGTCGTAGCCGCAGCCCATCTCCGTCCCCAGTTTAGCCAGGTCGGCGCAGGCGCCTCAACATTTGACCTGACAGCTTATGGCCGGGCCGTGGCCAGCGAAGGCCGGTGTTACAATGGGGGCGTGAGGGTGGTCATCATCGACTACGGGGCGGGGAACCTGCGCTCGGTGGCGCGGGCGGTGGCCTGGGCGGGCGGGGAGCCGTTCATCTCCTCCCGTCCTCAGGACGTCCTGGCTGCCCAGGCAGTGGTGATGCCGGGGGTGGGGGCCGCCGCCGACACCATGCGCAACCTGCAGGAGCGGGGGCTGGTGGAGCCTATACGGGGATACATCCGCCAGGGACGTCCCTTCCTGGGTGTCTGCATGGGCCAGCAGGTGCTCTTCGACTACTCGCTGGAGGGAGGGCATCACACCTGCCTGGGGGTGCTGCCGGGTCGGGTCGTCCGCCTGCCCGACGGCCTCAAGGTGCCCCACATGGGCTGGAACCGGGTGCACATCGTCCGCCCCCACCCCTTCCTCGAAGGGGTCCAGGACGGCGAGTACTTCTACTTCGTGCACAGCTATTATCCGGAGCCCGAGGACGAGGAGGTGGTGGTGGCGGTGGCCGAATACGGCGTGCGCTTCCCGGCGGTGGTGGCCCGGGGCAACCTGGTGGCCACCCAGTTCCATCCCGAGAAGAGCGGACAGGCGGGCCTCCTCCTATACCGCAACTTCCTGCGCATGGCGGCCCGCGTCCATGCCTAGGGCGCAGGCCCGCCGCGCTCCAGTGCCCCGTCCGTCCCGCTGAGAGGAGGTCGCTCCCCATGATGGCCCAGGGACAGCAGCCCAAGCTCGTGCCCCACCTGTGGTATACGGCCGAGGCGGAGGAGGCCGCCCGCTTCTACGCCTCCCTCTTCCCCGACTCGCGGGTGGAGCAGGTGAACTACTTGCCCGCCGATTCGCCCAGCGGGCCGGCCGGCACGGTGGCCGTCGTCCGGTTCACCCTGTTCGGCCAGCCCTTCATGGCCATCAACGGCGGCCCTCACCACCCCTTCAACGACGCCGTGTCCTTCCTGGTGCTGTGCGACTCGCAGGAGGAGCTGGACCGCTACTGGGACGCCATCGTCCGGCACGGTGGCCAGCCCGCCGCCTGCGGCTGGATCGTGGACCGCTACGGCCTGCGGTGGCAGATCGTGCCGCGCCGCCTCCACGAGATGCTGGAGGACCCCGACCGGGAAAGGGCCCGGCGGGTGGCCGAGGAGATGCTCAGGCAGGTGAAGTTCGACCTGGCGAAGCTGGAGGCGGCCTACCGCGGCGACTAGGCTGGCGGCCCACGCGCCGGGACGGACGTGGACGGGCGCCCCGCGGGGGTGCTAGCTCACCACGTGGTGGTCTTCGCGCTGGAGGGGCGGGATGGACAGGCTCAGCACCAGGGCGTCGCGCTCTCCCGGCCGCAGGGCGTGGACGACCCCCCTCTCCACCCGCACCGTCTCGTAGGGGAGCAGGCGGTAAGTGCGCTCCCCCACCTGCACCTCCACCTCAGACTCCAGAACGGTGTATATCTGCACACACTCGCGGTGGTAATGGGGGGACACGTGCTCCCCCTGGCGCAGGCGCAGGATGCGCAGGCTGCACTCGGCCATCTCCACGTGGGAGAGCACCTCGTAGTTGCCCATGGACTGCATGTCCGTCACCCTATTCCTGCAGCTTGCCCAGGGCGCGCAGGACCCGCTCGGGCGTGATGGGCGCTTCGAAGACGCGGGCGCCCACGGCATCGGCCACGGCGTTGGCCACCGCCGCCGGCCCGGGGACGATGGACGGCTCCCCTACTATGCGCGCCCCGTAAGGCCCCTCTTCCGAGGGCACCTCGACGATGACGGCCTCGATGGGCGGCACGTCGCGGGCCGTCGGCAGGCGGTAGTCCAGCAGGTTGGGGTTCAGCAGCCGACCCTTCTCGTCGTAGACCATCTCTTCGAAGAGGGCGATGCCCAGCCCCTGGGCGGAGCCGCCCTGCATCTGGCCCTCCACCGACTTGGGGTTGATGGCGAAGCCCACGTCCTGGGCCACGGCGTAGCGCAGCACCGTCACCTGGCCCGTGTCGGGGTCCACCTCCACCTCGGCCACCTGGGCCGTGAAGCCCGGCGCCTGCCGGCGGGCGGTGATGGCCCCCCGACCGACGATGGGCGCGTAGCGGGCGCCGAAGCCGGTGGTGAGCCGCCCCAGCTCGCGGAAGGTGATCTGCTTGTCGGGTCGGCCCCTGGCGCGCACCACCCCGTCCTCCATCTCCAGCTCCTCGACCGGCACCTCCAGGCGCTGGGAGGCGATGGCCAGGATCTGCTGGCGGGCGTCCTCGGCCGCCAGCTTCACCGCCCGACCCACGGTGTAGGTGGTCTTGGAGCCGGCGGTCATGCCGGCGTAGGGGGCGGTGCGGGTGTCGCCCGTCACCACCGACACCATCTCCAGGGGGACGTTCAGCTCCTCGGCAGCGATCTGGGCGAAGGAGGTGTTGGTGCCGGTGATGTCGGCCGCGCCGACGGTGACGTTGATGGTGCCGTCGGCGTTGAGGCCCACGGTGGCCGAGGCGGGCTGCAGGCCGCCAAGCCAGCCGCCCACGGCCAGCCCCACGCCCCGGTGAGGGCGCTGGCGCGACCGGTGCCGCTCCCGCCAGATATCGGTGCGGGCGATGGCCTCCAGGCACTCCCTGAGGCCGATGGCCGGATAGGGCTGGCCGCTGGGCAGGGGGTCGCCCTTCTCGACGGCGTTCTTGAGGCGCACCTCCAGGGGGTCCAGCTCCAGCCGCTGGGCCAGCATGTCCATGGCGCTCTCCAGGGCGAAGGCCACATGGGGGGCGCCGGGCGCCCTCAGGGCACCCACGCTCACCTTGTTGGTCAGCACCTCGAAGCCCTGGATGTCCAGGTTGGGGCACTTGTAGGAGCCGCCGATGAGCAGGCAGCCCGGCAGCACCGGCGCCCCGGGGAAGGCGCCCGCGTCGTAGATGACCCGCGCCTGGAGGGCCACCAGGGTGCCGTCGGCCTTCATACCCGCCTTGAGCTGGACGACGGCCTGGGGGGAGGGGGTGGCGGCCAGCATGTCCTCCCGTCGGCTCATGGCCAGCTTCACGGGGCGGCGCACGGCCATGGCCAGGGCTGCCACCAGCGCCTCGTAGAGGTATATCTTGCCGCCGAAGCCGCCCCCCACCTCGGTGGCCGTCACCCGGACCCGCGCCTCGGGCAGGCCCAGGGTGCGGGCCACCTCGTGGCGCACGTGGAAGGGCGCCTGGGTGCTGGACCAGATGCTCAGCTCGCCGCTGGCATCGTAGTCGGCGACGATGACGTGGGGCTCGATGTAGGACTGGTGCACCATGGCCGAGCGCCAGGTGCCCTCCACCACCGCGTCGGCCTCGGCGAAGCCCGCCTCCACGTCCCCCCGGCGGAAGGTGATGGTGGAGGAGACGTTGCTGGGGCGCGACTGGGCCTGCTGCTGCTCCGCCTCCACGGTGATGTGACCCTGCTCCTCGGAGCGGTCGGCCTCTCGTATGGCGGCCGTTCGGGCCAGGGGGGCGTCCTCGCGCATGGCCTCCAGGGGGTCCACCACCGCCGGCAGCTCCTCGTACTCCACCTCCACCAGGTCGCGGGCGTAGGCGGCAGTGTAGGGGTCGCGGGCCAGCACCGCCGCCACCGGCTGGCCGTAGAAGAGCACCTCGTCGCGGGCCAGCAGCACCTGGGCGCGGGCGTCGGGGTTGACGTGGTGGGGCGGGAGGTCGGCGGCGGTGATGACCGCCTCCACCCCTGGCACCGCCAGGGCCTTGGAGGCATCGATGCGGCGGATGCGGGCGTGGGCCAGCGGCGCGTGCACCAGCTTGACGTGCAGCAGCCGCGGCAGGCGCAGGTCGTCGCCGTAGACTGTCTTTCCCGTCACCTTGCCCGTGGCGTCGATGCGGTCCACGGGCCTGCCCACGTGTCGGAACTGGGGCCGCGCGGTGGTCTCTCGCGCCATGGCTTACCCCTTCCCTCCGTCGCCCCTCAGCCGCTCGGCGGCGGCCAGGACGGCCTCGTATATCTTGGTGTAGCCGGTGCAGCGACACAGGTTGCCTGCCAGCCCCAGGCGCACGTCCTCCAGCGTCGGCCTGGGGTTGCGGCGCAGCAGGTCGTAGGCGGCCATGACCATGCCGGGGATGCAGTAGCCGCACTGGACAGCCCCCTTCTCCACGAAGGCCTGCTGCACCGGGTGAAGCTGTCCTCCCTGGGCCAGGCCCTCTATGGTGGTCACCTGGCAGCCGTCGGCCTCCACCGCCAGCACGATGCAGGACGTGACCAGGCGGCCGTCCAGGAGCATGGAGCAGGCCCCGCAGTCGCCGGTGCCGCAGCCCTCCTTGCTGCCGGTGAGCCCCAGCTCCTCGCGCACGGTGTAGAGCAGGGTCCACCAGGGCTCCACCGCCACCTCGTAGGAGGAGCCGTTGACGGTGAGGGAGATGACGCGCTTGGGCATGGCTAGCCCCTCCTGGCCCTCTCGATGGCCTCCCTCAGCAGGCGCTCCGTCATGACCCCCACCAGGTGGCGGCGGAAGGAGGCCGAGCCGCGCAGGTCGGAGATGGGGCGCGCCTCCTCCCGGGCCAAGGCGGCTGCGCGGGCGATGGCCTCGTCGGTGGGGGCCTGGCCCTCCAGGGCGGCCTCGGCCCGCCGCGCTCGCACGGGCGTGGGCGCCACCGCCCCCAGGGCGATGCGCACCTTCCGCAACGTCCGGCCGGCTTCGTCGAGGGCTACGGCCACGGCCACCCCCACCACGGCGATATCCATCTGCTGGCGGGGCGTGTGCCGACGATAGATGGAGGCGCTGCGGGGCATGGGCGGCGGCAGCAGGAACTCCACCAGCACCTCGCCGTGGCGGAGGGCTGTCTGGCCCGGCCCCAGCCAGAACTCCTCCAGGGGCACCAGCCGCTCCCCCTCCGGACCCACGATGCGGGCGCTGGCCTCCAGGGCCAGCAGGGGCGGGGCGGTGTCGGCCGAGGGGGCGGCGTTGCAGACGTTGCCGCCCACGGTGGCCATGTTCATGGTCTGGAGGGACCCCACCAGCCCGGCCCCATCGGCCAGGGCGGAGTAGCGCCCACGCACCGCCTCCGCCCTGGCCACCTCGGCCATGGTGAGGCCAGCCCCCAGGAGCAGCCCCTGGCCGTCGCGCCACTCCAGCGCCCTCAGCTCGGGCAGCCGTCGCAGGGAGACCAGGTAGCGGGGATAGGGGAACTTGTGGCCGCCCTCCTTGAGCTGGACCACCAGGTCGGTGCCGCCGGCCAGGGGCCGGCCCCCTTCGCCCTCGCGTCGAAAGATTTCCACAGCCTCGTCGAGGCTCCCGGGGGCGAAGTGGGCGAAGGGCCTCATGGGCCTGGCACCCGCAACCTGACGTTCACGGGAAAATTCTAGCCCAGGCGGCCCCCGCCAGCAATGGCGAGGGGCCTGGATGGCGCTATAATGGCGCTGACTATGGACTCCGTCTCGCAGACGCCCTACGGGGAGGAGGCCGAGGCCCGGAGGTCGCCGGACAGCGGGCATTCCCAGCCCCGGGAACGCCCGACCGCTGCTGCCCTTCCGGTGCGCATAATCGCCGACTACATCTGCCCCTGGTGCTACATCGGACTGGCCCGGGCCGAGCGGGCGGCCAGGGAGTTGCCCCTCGTCCTGGAGCCCTGGCCCTATCAGCTGATGCCCCACCTGCCCCCCGGCGGGCTGCCACGGGAGATGGTGCTGGGACGTCGCTATCCCAAGCAGCATTACGAGCGGCTTCGGGAGCAGGCCGAAAACGAGGGCATACCCTTCCGGGTGCCGGAACGGCTCTACAATACCCGCCTGGCCCATCAGGCGACCCTCTTCGCGGCATCCCGGGGCAGGGGCCAGGAGCTACACCGGGCCATCTACCAGGCCTACTGGGAAAGGGGAGAGGACATCGGAGATATCGATGTCCTCTGCAGGCTGGCCGAGGGCTGTGGGCTGGACCCGTCGGCCCTGGCGCAGGCGCTGGAGGAAGGCACCTACCGCCAGGAGATGGAGCGCCGCGAGGCCTGGGCGCGAGGGCAGGCCATCGCCGGAGTGCCCACGTTCATCTTCGGCGAGGGCCTCTTCGCCCTGGTAGGCGCTCAGGAATACGGCGTCTTCGTGGACGTGGCCCGACGGCTGCTCGAGCGGTCGCGGGGTGGCTGAGACGATGGGGATGGACGGGCGGCCCGTGTCCGACTCCGTGCTGGCTCGGCAGCGGCCGCGATGGGGCTGCCCTCTGGCCTTCCCGCTGGCCCGGCCGTGGGGGTCGGCAGGGCCGTGGCGAGGCGCTTCGTCTCTCGGGCCGCAGGCCCGCGAACGCGGAGTCCCATCCCTTTGGGGAACCACCGGACAAAGTCGTAGCGAGGAGGGGTCATGGACTTCAGGTTCACCGCTGAGGAGGAGGCCTTCCGGAGGGAGGTGCGGCAGTTCCTGGACGCAGAGCTGCCCCCCAACTGGGAGGACCAGTTCGACACCGAGACGGAGGAAGGCATAGGAGGGCTGTCGGAGTTCGCCCGTGCCTTTCAGCGCAAGCTGGCGCAGCGGCGCTGGCTAGCCCTGCCCTGGCCTCCCGAATACGGCGGCCTCGGCGCCACCGTGATGCAGCAGGTCATCTACAACGAGGAGATGGCCTACCGTCGCGCCCCCACCGGCTTCAACATGGGCGTCGCCTGGGTGGGGCCGGCCCTGATGCTGTACGGGACGGAGGAGCAGAAGAGGCGCTTTCTGCCCAAGATCGCCTCGGGCGAGGAGATCTGGTGCACCCTTTATTCTGAGCCGGGCGCCGGTTCCGACCTGGCCGCTTTGCAGACCCGCGCCGTCCTGGAGGGGGACTATTGGGTCATCAACGGCCAGAAGATATGGACGTCCCTGGCCCACCAGGCCCACTGGGGATGGCTGGCGGCCCGCACCGACCCCGACGCTCCCAAGCACAAGGGTATCAGCACCTTCGTGGTGCCCATGGACGCTCCGGGCATCACCATCCAGCCCCTCATCAACATGGCCGGCGAACACGGCTTCAACCAGGTCTTCTTCGACAACGTGCGCATCCCCCGCGACTACCTGGTGGGGGAGGTCAACCGTGGCTGGTACCAGGTGGCGGTGGCCCTGGACTTCGAGCGGTCCTCCATCTCCGGCGTGGCGAGGGCGCAGCGCTTGCTGGACGACCTGGTCCAGTTCGCCCGCCAGGAGCGGGTGGCCGACGGCAGGCCCCAGGTGCGCGCCCGCCTGGCGGAGATGGCCATCGAGGTGGAGGTGGGCCGCTACCTGTCCTACCGGGTGGCCTCCATGCAGCAGGCGGGGCAGATACCCAACTACGAGGCATCGGTGGCCAAGCTCTACTCGTCGGAGCTCGACCAGCGGCTGGCCAGGACGGGCATGGAACTGCTGGGGCTTTATGGCCAGCTCCACCCCAGGAGCAAGTGGGCCAGGCTGAAGGGCAGGGTGGAGCGCAACTACCTGCTGAGCGTGGCCTCCACCATAGGCGGGGGCACCTCCGAGATCATGCGCAACGTCATCGCCGGGCGGGGCCTGGGCCTGCCGCGGGCCTGATGCCTACCCTTCAGTCGTGCTGGGGGGATGGGTGAATGGAGGAGGCGATGATGCCCTGCTCCTCCAGCCGCTGGATGTCCTGCTCGCTGTAGCCCAGGATCTCCCTCAGGACATAGCGGTTGTGCTGACCGAAGCAGGGGGCCGGGCGCTCGATGGGCTGGGAGCAGGGCCCCCTCTGCCAGAGGGACCTGGTCCTGACCTCGGTCCCGAAGAGAGGGTGCTGCACCTCCTGCGTCATGCCGCGGGCGTTGAGCTGGGGGTCGAACCTGAGCTGGCGGTAGTCCAGGACGGCGCCGGCCGGGACGCCCGCCTCCTGTAGGGCCGCCTCCAGGGCGCGGGCGCAGTGCTGGGACGTCCAGCGCTCCAGGTGCTGGTCGATGAGGTCGTGGTGGCGGCGTCGCCCCTCGACCGTGGCCAGCTCGGGGTCGGTGGCCCAATCGGGGTTCCCCATGAGCCGCACCAGGGCCTGCCATTCCTGGTCGTTGCGGACGCTTATGGCTATCCACTCGTCGGCGCCGTAGGCGCGGTAGACGCCCTGGGGAGCGTAGGAGGGGTGGCGGTTCCCGAGGCGGGGCCGCTCCCGTCCGTTGAGGGCCCAGTCCACAAAGGCGCTGCCGATGCCGAAGGACAGGGCGTCCCGCATGGCGATGTCGATGAAGCGGCCCTTGCCTGTGCGGCGCCGCTGGCGCAGGGCCAGCAGGATGGCCCCCAGGGCCACCAGGGCGGAGACCGGGTCGGCGTAGCTGAAGCCTGTCTTGGCTGGGGTGGCCTGGCCGTGATAGCCATTGAGGGAGAAGAGGCCGCTGGCCAGCTCCACCGGGCTGCCGAGGGCCAGGGCGTCCCGCTCGGGGCCGTCCTGCCCGAAGCCCGAAATGGACAGGTAGACGATGTCGGGCTTCACCTTCCTTACGTCCTCGTAGGCGATGCCCAGCTTCTCCTTGACGTGGGGGCGGTGGTTCTCGATGAAGATATCGGCCCTGGCCAGCAGGTCCAGCAGGACCCTGCGCCCCTCCTCCCTCTCCAGGGCCACGGCCAGTGAGAGCTTGCCGCGGTTCCACTCGTTGAAGTGCTGGTTGAGGTTGCATCGTTCCTCGGGAGGGAGGGCCTGCTGAGCGCCCCTGGCCCCAGGGTTGACGTCCAGGATGGTGCGCATCGGGTCCCAGTTGTAGGGAGACTCCACCTTCACCACCTGGGCGCCCAGGTCGTGCAGCATCATGCCCAGGTAGGCCCCGGCCCAGAAGACGGACCAGTCCACCACCAGCAGCCCCTTTAGGGGTAGCCTGCCCGTGCGCCAGTCCATGGCCCTCATCCCTCCTGAACGGGCTCTCCCAGCAACTCCCGGTTGGCTTCCCCCAGAAGCGGGGCGGGGGCGGGCGACCACCCGGGCGGGTGCTCCCACAGGGGTCCCAGCACCGGCACCTCGCCGGCCGCGGGGTGGCGGACGCGGTGCACGTAGCAGCGCTGCCGCCATTGCTCCCCTTCCAGAAGGGAGGGAACCGTCTCGGCCACCGTCAGGGGGTAGCCCTGACGCATGAGCCGCCGCAGCTCGTCACTGCTCATGCTGACGGTCCAGGAGGCTATGATGGCCTGCAGCTCGTCGTTGTGGGCCAGGCGGCTCGCCTGGCTGCCGAAGCGGGGGTCTTCCAGCTCGGGCAGGCCTATGGCCGCCTTGAGCCTCTCCCAGAGGGAGGGGGAAACGGCGTTGACGAACACCCAGCCGTCGGCGCAGGGGTATACGCCGTAGACGGCCGAGGGGCAGAGGCCTGAGCGTTGGGCCATGACCCCCAGGTTGAAGGTCAGGCTGCGCCCCTCCAGGTTGTTGGCCACCACGTCCTGGATGGACAGGTCCAGGTAGTCGCCCTCCCCTGTCTCCTCGGCCAGCAGCAGGTTGGCCACGGTGCCGGCGAAGGCGGCCAGCCCCCCCTGGTACTCGGCCTGAGCGCCGGCATTGCTGAGGGGCGGCAGCCCCGGGTCGCCGGTGATCTTCATCTGCCCCCCAAGGGCCAGGCAGACCAGGTTGGTGCCCTGATAGCGACGGTAAGGGCCGGTATCGCCGAAGGGGGTGACCCGGGTCATCACCAGGCGGTGGTTCTCCTGGTGCAGGCGCTGCCAGGAGAGGCCCATGGAGTCCAGCTCCTCGGCCGGCACATCCGTCACGAAGGCGTGGGCCTGTCGCAGGAGGGCCAGCAGACGGTGGGCCTGGGCGGGCAGCTCCAGGGCCAGGGAGCGCTTGCCGGCGTTGACGAACAGGTGGGGCGCCGACGCCTCGGGGTGAGGCCGGTCCTGAGGGAAAGGCCCCTCGTGGCGAAGGGGATGGCCGTCGGGAGGCTCCACCAGCAGCACGGCGGCGCCGGCATCGGCCAGCAGACGGCCGGCGAAGGCCGCCGCCCAGGTGCGGCTCAGCTCCAGCACCAGCACGTCGGACAGGGCGAGGCTGAGATATTGCTCCTGGTGCACGTTGCTGTTGGGCGTCCTTGTGGTTGGTGTTGAACATGTTATACTGTGATGCGTCCCTGAGGCAAGGGAAGCCTTGAAGCTGGTGGAGGTCATGGCCCATGCAGTCGTCTGAGCGTCGTTACGTGCTGGAGCGT
>JANXAP010000039.1 GCA_025062275.1 Dehalococcoidia bacterium | reverse complement strand
CTGCCGGGCCGGCTTCTTCCCACTGCGGCAGGAGCGGCTGTACCGGCTGGAGGGGGAGGCGGCCCTGTCCGCTACCACCGACCACCTGGTCCCCATCGCCAGGGCACACCTCTACTCCCTGTACCAGCTCTACAATGCCAGCGTGCCCTCCAGCGTCCGCTGCCTGGAAGGCATGACCCTGCGCGACTGGCAGGCGGCGCAGGAGCCCTGGGCCCAGCCCCGTGACCTCGCCCTGTGGGAGGGAGGGCGCATCCTGGCCTGGGCACGCATGGCCACTCCTGGCCGTGGCGCCATCTTCACCCTCATGGTCCACCCCGAGGCCCATGCCCGCAGCCGCGAACTGGTGGCCGCTGTCCTGGAGCGCCTTCAGGACCGTCGGCCCCTCCACTGCCTGGTGGCAGCCTACCAGGCCGCCGTGGCCGGGGCGCTGGAGGAGGCGGGCATGGAGCCCGTGGCCGAATACCTGCTGCTCATACGCCAGCTAGCCCAGCCCCAGGGGCGCAAGCTGGCGGAACCGGAGAGAGTAGGAGGAGCGGTACCAGCTAGCTAGCCGTGTTGAGGATAACGGACGACCTGGAAGCGTTGCTGAACGTCATCCCTCCCGACATACGGGAGGTGTTGCAGGGCCGCCCCGACAACTACGAGTTGCTGGAGGTGGTCATGGACCTGGGGCGAGTGCCCCAGGCCCGCTACCCGGGCCGGGAAGTCATCCTGAGCCAGCGAGAGGTGACCCAGGAGGACATCGACTACGTCGTGTCGCGGGTAGGCGAGTTCACCGCCGACAACCGCGCCGGCATCGAGCGCACCCTGCACCGCATCTCGGCCATCCGCAACCGGCGGGGGCGCATCGTCGGCCTGACGCTGCGGGTAGGCAGGGCCGTCTTCGGCACGGTGCGCATCATCCAGGACCTGCTGGCCTCGGGCAAAAGCATCCTCCTCCTGGGGCGCCCGGGGGTCGGCAAGACCACCCTCCTGCGGGAGGCCGCGCGCTACCTGGCCGACGAGCTCCAGAAGCGGGTCATCGTCGTGGACACTTCCAACGAGATCGCCGGTGACGGCGACATCCCTCACCCCGGCATCGGCTCGGCCCGGCGCATGCAGGTGCCCAGTCCCACCCTCCAGCACCAAGTGATGATCGAGGCAGTGGAGAACCACATGCCCGAGGTCATCATCATCGACGAGATCGGCACCGAGCTGGAGGCGGCGGCGGCCCGCACCATCGCCGAGCGAGGCGTGCAGCTGGTGGCCACCGCTCATGGCAACAGCCTGGACAACCTGATCCTCAACCCCACCCTCTCGGACCTGGTGGGTGGGGTGCAGTCGGTCACCCTCTCGGACGAGGAGGCGCGCCGCCGCGGCACCCAGAAGGCCATCCTGGAGCGGCGGGCTCCGCCGACCTTCGATATGGTGGTGGAGATCCAGGGCTTCAACCGGGTGGCGGTGCACAAGGACGTGGCGGCCACGGTAGACGCCATCCTGCGTGGCTTCCCCGTCCAGCCCGAGATCCGAGAGCTGACCTCCGATGGCGAGCTGAAGGTGGTGCAGGAGGGGCGGCTGGAGCCGTTGCCGCTGGGCCGCAGGGGCCGGGAGGGTGTGGGCACGCTGCCCTTCGCTGAGAGCGCCTCCGCTGCCTCTGCCAGCGTGTCGCCGCCTCCCCAGCGTCAGCGCCGCCTCTACCCCTTCGGCGTGTCCCGCGACCGTCTGGAGCAGGCCCTGCAGGAGACTCGCTTCCCGGGCATCGTCGTCCACTCCCTGAACGACGCCGATGCCCTCATCACCCTGCGCAGCTATTACCGTCGCCGGCCCCAGGTGGTGCGGGAGGCCGAGGAACGGGGCATTCCTATCTACGTAGTCAAGAGCAACACCGTCTACCAGTTGGAGCAGGTGCTGCTGTCCATGCAGCGCGAGCGGGCCGGCGACCCGGTGGCTGCTGCCCTGCGGGAGGCGGAGGAGGCCATCGGGCAGGTGTTGCAGAGCGAGCAGCCGGTGGACCTGACGCCCCAGAACGCCTACATCCGCCGCCTCCAGCACATGCTGGCCCAGCGTTACAACCTGGCCTCCCAGAGCATCGGGCGGGAGCCCCAGCGCTACGTCCGCATCCTGCCGCGTGCACCGGAGTAGCCATGCCCCCCGAGGGCCTGCTGGTGACGCTGGAGGGGGGCGAGGGGGCTGGCAAGTCCTTCCAGGCCCGCGCCCTGGGACGTCGGCTGCGGGAGCTGGGGGTGCCTTACCTCCTGACCTACGAGCCGGGCGCCACCGAGCTGGGGCTGCGCCTGCGAGAGCTGTTGATGGACTCCTCCCTGGACATCTCGCCCTGGACGGAGCTGTTCCTCTTCGCCGCCGACCGTGCGCAGCACGTGCAGGAGGTGCTGCGTCCCGCCCTGGCGGCGGGCCAGGTGGTGCTGTGCGAGCGCTTCAACGACTCGACCATCGCCTACCAGGGCTACGGTCGGGGCCTGCCGCTGGCGACGGTGCGGGAGGTATGCCTCGGCGCTGCCGGGGGCCTGGTGCCCCGTCTGACCTTCTTGCTGGACGTTCCGCCGGAGGTAGGTCTCGCCCGCAAGATGGGCGACGATGACCGCTTTCGGCACGAGGCTTTGGAATTTCACCGCCGCGTGCGGGAGGGATACTTGGAGCTGGCCCGCCAGGAGCCCCGACGCATAGTGGCCGTGGATGCCACCCTGCCCCCGCAGCAGGTGACTGACCTCCTCTGGGAGCACTTGCTGGGCCTCCTGCCCCCCCGTTAGGCCTGCGGGCATCCCCGTGGCATAATCGAATTGAAAGATATGGTGAGCAAAAGGCTCCTGTCCCACCTCGCCTCGCTCCATAGCGAGGACGGCATCGTCAGCGCCTACATCCGCCTGACGTGCGGCTGCTTCACGAACCCATGCAGCCGCTCATGAAGTTCAAGGGCGCTGTGAAGCGTTTCCTGCGCCAAGAGCCTGAGGGGCGCTGGGTGCAGGCGCTGGAGCGGGAGGAGGAGCGTATCTCCTCCTTTCTGGAGAGGTGGCGGGACGGCGGGCGCGGGCTGGTGGTGTTTTCATGCACTCCCGCCGACATCTGGGAGGTCGTGCCGTTGGAGAAGGCTGCGATCCCCACACACGTCTCCGTTGACACGGTCCCCGACCTCTCCATCCTGGCACGGGTGGCCGACGAATATCCTCGCCTGCTGACGGTGGTAGTGCAGCGCGACCGTGCCCGCATCTACCTGGCCGAGCTGGGTCGCCTGCAGAACGTGGAGCGGTTGCGCACCCTGGTGCCAGGCCAGCACGACGAGGGCGGCTGGGCACAGGCCCGTTACCAGCGCCACGTGGAGGAACATGTGGAGCGCCATCTCCGCCGGGTCGTGAAGGAGCTGCAGGAGATCAGGCAGGAGACGGGATTCAATCGCCTGGTGGTGGCCGGCCCCCATGAAGTGGCGACCCGCTTCCTGGAGCTGCTGCCCGCTGACCTGCACCGACTGGTCATCGGCAGGACCCACGTCGACGTGAAGCATGAGTCGGACGACGAGGTTCTGCAGGACGCCCACCGCGTCTGGCGGCAACACGAGCGCGAGATGGAGAAGCGTCTGGTGCAGGAGCTGCTGGACGAGGCACAGGGCGGCGGTAGAGCCGTCATGGGATTCGATCAGACCATCGATGCCCTTCTGCAGGACCGGGTGCGCATGCTGGTGATGGCCGACGGCATCACCAGGGACGGCTCCGCCTGCGATTCTTGCGGCTTCTTCGCGGCCCGAGACCTCCAGGAGTGCCCCGTCTGTGGTAGCGAGGCCTTCCCCACTGACATAGTCGAGAGAGCGATAGAGAGGGCTTACCTCACTCAGGATGCCGCGGTGGAGGTAGTCTTCGACGAGGCCCGCGAGTGGCTCCTGGCGCGCGGCGGCGTGGGCGCCTTCCTCCGCTACTAGCGGACGCCACCCTCGACGCCCGACCCGCGAGAGCCGGTAGCTGCCTCCCCGTGCCCGTGCTACGATGGACGCGTAGCCCTGCGAGGTAATCATGCCCCCGCGGCGAGTGCAGGTCCGCGTCCCTGCCACCAGCGCCAATCTCGGCCCTGGCTTCGACTGCCTGGGCCTGGCCCTGGACCTCTGGGGCACCCTGACCATCACGGTGGCCGAGGCCCCCTCGTCCCAGGACGGCATGGGGCGCCTGGCCGCCGAGGCGGCCGGACGCCTCTTCGCTAGTCGCGGGCGTTCCCTGCCTCCGCTTCACGTGACCTATGACGGCGGCGTACCGGTGGCCCGTGGCCTGGGGGCCAGCGCCGTGGCCCGGGCGGGCGGCCTGTTGGCCGCCAGTGCCCTGCTGGGCGAGGCACCGGACCCTCATGCCCTGCTGCCCCTGGCGGCGGAGCTGGAGGGGCATGCCGATAACGCTGCCCCTGCCCTGCTGGGGGGCTTCCAGATAGCTGTGCGGCGCGACGACGGCTCCTACCTGTGCATGGGCTTCCCGCCCCCGCCCGGCCTGCGGGCCGTCCTGTTCGTCCCTCGCCAGGAGCTGCCCACGGCCGAGGCCCGTCGCGTCCTGCCCGATCAGGTACCTCGGGCCGATGCCGTCTACAACGTCGGACGGGCGGCCCTGCTGGCCGCTGCCCTGGCCTCAGGGAGGCTGGAGCACCTGCGGGAAGCTACCCGCGACCGCCTGCACCAGCCTTACCGGGCCAGTCTGTTTCCGGCCCTGATGCCCCTCATGGAGGCCGCGCAGGAGGCGGGCGCCCTGGGCGCCTATCTGTCGGGGGCCGGGCCGACCGTGTGCGCTCTGGCTCGTGGCGGGGAGCAGCGTATAGCGGCGGCCATGCGAGAAGCAGCCCGACGCCTGGGTGTGGAAGGGGAGGCCATCGTGACAGAGCCCACAGCCAGGGGGGCCCACCTGGTGGCGGTGGAGGACTGAGCGAAGGCGCGGGGAGGAGAGATGGCCCTCATTGTGCAGAAATACGGTGGCACCTCGGTGGCCGACGCCGAGCGCATCAAGCACGTGGCCCGGCGGGTGGCCGCTCGTCGACAGCAGGGCGACGACCTGGTGGTGGTGGTCTCGGCCATGGGCGATACCACCGACCAGCTCATCGAGCTGGCCCACCAGGTCAGCCCCGAGCCGGAGGCGCGGGAGCTGGACCTCCTCCTTTCGACCGGTGAGGTGGTCTCCTGCACTCTCCTGGCCATGGCCCTCAAGGCCCTGGGCTGTCCGGCGGTGGCCCTCACCGGCGCCCAGGCGGGCATCGGCACCGACCGCCGCTATGGCCGCGCCCGCATCCTGCGAGTGGACCCGAGCCGCATCCGCGCGCACCTGGCCGAGGGGCGGGTGGCGGTGGTAGCCGGCTTTCAGGGCATCACCGACGAGATGGACATCACCACCCTGGGGCGGGGCGGCTCCGACACCACGGCCGTGGCCCTGGCGGCCGCCCTGGGCGCCGAACGGTGCGAGATCTACACCGACGTGGAGGGCATCTACACCGCCGATCCCCGCATCGAGCCCCGTGCCCGCAAGCTGGAGCGCATCTCTTACGAGGAGATGCTGGAGCTGGCCAGCCAGGGCGCCCGCGTCATGCACAGCCGCGCCGTGGAGCTGGGCTGGGCATACGGGGTGCCTATCTATGTCGCCTCCAGCTTCAGCGACGCCCCCGGCACCCTCATATGCGAAGGCGGTGAGGAGATGGAGCAGCGCAACCGGGTCATGGGCATCGCCCACGACAGCGACGTAGGCCGCATCACCATCCGCGGCGTCCCCGATCGTCCGGGCATCGCCGCCGCCATCTTTGGCCCCCTGGCCGAGGCGGGCATCAGCGTGGACACCATCGTCCAGAACGCCAGCGTGGAGCGCCTGACCGACCTCACCTTCACCGTCTCCCGCGCCGACCTGAAGCGGGCGGCTGAACTGGTGACCCCCATAGCGCAGGAGATCGGGGCCAGCGCCGTCCTCACCGACGACCACCTGGCCAAGGTGAGCGTGGTGGGGGCGGGGATGCAGAGCGCCCCGGGCTACGCGGCGCGCATGTTCCGCGCCCTTTACGAGGCGGGCATCAACATCGAGCTCATCACCACCAGCGAGATCCGCATTACCTGCCTGATAGATGCCTCGCGGGTCGCCGATGCGGTCCGTGCCCTGCACCGGGCCTTCGAACTGGAGCAGGGCTAGTTGCTGCCCAGAGCGGCCAGGTCGTAGACCAGCGTTTCCAGGGCCACCTCTGGTGTCATCCTGCCCCGCTTGATGGCGGCATCGGCCTCCAGGAGGCGGCGGTGGGCGGCCCTCAGCCGTGGCAGGGGCAGGCGACGGGCCTGGACCATAGCCCGCCGGGCGGCCCAGGGCGGCAGCCCCAGCTCCCGCGCCGCCTCTCCCTCCCCCGCTCCCCTCTCCGATAGCCAGCGGGCCAGCAGCAGCCGACGGCACTGCCGGTGGAGGAGGACCAGCAGCCCCAGAGGCTCCTCTCCCTGCGAGAGGAGCTCGCGCAGCAGGCGCAGGGCGTCGCGAGTGCGCCCTTCCGAGACGGCGGCCGTCAGGTCGAAAACGCTGGCCTCTCGCGCCGGCGTCACCAGTAAGCGCACGTCGGCCTCTCGCACCATCTGTCCGTTGGCATAGGCTGCCAGCTTGTCCAGCTCGGAGGCCAAGGCCCACAAGTCGTTGCCCAGTAGCTGTAGCAGGAGGGCAGCGGCCCGGTCGCTCAGGCGCAGCCCCAGGGTCCGACAGCGACGGGCCAGCCACCGTGTCAGATCCTGGCCGCTGATGGGGCTGAATTCCTGAACCTGGGCATGGGGACGCAGCAGCGCTAGGAGTGGGTTGGAGGCGTCCACGGGGCCTTCCTCCACCAGCACCAGGTGGGTGCTGGTGGGCATCCGGGGCAGGGCATCGGCCAGGGACTGCCACGGGCCCAGCGCCTGGGGACGGCGGCGCCCCTCCCCCTGAAAGCGCCCCAGCAGCCCCCGCACCACCACCAGGCGGTGCTGGCCCAGGAAGGGCGCTGCCTGGCAGGCCTCCAGCAGCTCCTGTGGCCGTAGCCTCGCCCCGTCCAGGGAGACGGTGTTGGCCCACAGGGAGCCGTCAGCGTCCAGCCGCTCGCGCAGCTGGGCCAGCGCCTCCCTCAGGGAGAAGGTGTCCTGGCCGTAGAAGATGTAAAGTGGCATGGTCCATCCTGGCTATGCTATCCTAAAGATAGCACCCCCACGGGTGAACAAGACAGGAGCGAGTGGGAGGAGCGGGCAATGGCCAAGCCTAAGGACGTGACCGACGCCGAGTTCGAGCAGGAGGTCCTCAAGTCCGACCTGCCGGTGCTGGTGGACTTCTGGGCGCCATGGTGCGGCCCCTGTCGCATGGTAGCCCCCATCGTCGAGGAGCTGGCCCAGGAGTACGACGGCAAGGTCAAGTTCGTCAAGGTCAACACCGACGACAACGTGGACACGGCTGTACGCTACGGTATCCGCAGCATCCCCACCCTGCTGGTGTTCAAGGGCGGCGAGCCGGTGGCCCAGGTCATCGGGTTCCGGCCCAAGAGCGAGCTGAAGAAGGTGCTGGAGAAGGCCCTGGCCTAGGGCCTCGAAGGCGCCGAGGCATCCCATGGCCCTGGAGTACGACATCGTCATCGTCGGCGGCGGCCCGGCCGGGCTGGCCGCCGGCCTTTATGCTGCCCGCGCCCGACGTCGCACGGCCTTGCTGGAGAAGGGCGTCATCGGCGGCCAGATCTCCCTCACCGAGACCATCGAGAACTACCCCGGCATCGAGAGCATAGGCGGCTTCGACCTGGCCCAGGCCATGCTGCGCCAGGCCGAGAGCTACGGCATGGAGACCCACTATCTGGCCGCCAAGTCCCTCGAGCAGGCCGATGGCAAGTGGCTGGTCCGCACCGACGAGGAGGACTTCCTGGCCAAGGCGGTCATCATCACCGCCGGCGCCGACTACAACCGCCTGGGAGTGCCCGGGGAAGAGCGGCTGACGGGTCGGGGCGTCTCCTACTGCGCCACCTGCGACGCCGCCTTCTTCAAGGACGAGGAGGTGGCAGTAGTGGGAGGCGGCGACGCCGCCATGGACGAGGGCCTCTTCACCGCCCGCTACGCGGCCAAGGTCTATGTCATCCACCGGCGCGATCAGCTGCGAGCCAGCCGGATCCTGCAGGAGCGCGCCTTCGCCAACCCCAAGATGCACTTCATCTGGAACACGGTGGTGACGGAGATCCTGGGCGAGGAGGCAGTGGAAGGAGCGCGCCTGCGCAACGTCGTCACCGGCGAGGAGACGGTCCTGCCGGTGAAGGCGGTGTTCATATTCATCGGCCACCACCCCAACACCGACTGGCTGAAGGGGCTGGTGCCCATGGACAACGGTGGCCACATCGTGGTCAACGAGTGGATGGAGACGGGGCTGCCGGGCCTGTTCGCTGCCGGAGACGTGCGGAAGAACGCTGCCCGTCAGGTGGTCACCTCCGCCGGCGACGGGGCCACGGCAGCCATCGCCGCCGACCGCTACATAAGCGAGCACTTCCGCGAGTAGCCCTCGGTAACAAACCTACAACGAGACCGTAACCTGCCCGTAATATTGGCCCCTTTTCGCAGGCGCAATCTATAGCTGTCTCAAGCCCCGCCCAGTTGCTAGCAGGTATGGCGAGGAGAGCGGGGATCATTTCCCTTTCTGCCTCGGGGGGTGGCCCATGCCCGCGCAGGTGGACAGCGGCGATACGGCCTGGGTGCTGGCCTCGGCTGCCCTGGTGATGCTCATGACCCCAGGCCTGGCCTTCTTCTACGGGGGCCTGGTGCGGGAGAAGAACGCCCTGGCCACCATGATGCAGAGCTTCGTCATCATCGCCCTGGTGAGCGTCATCTGGGTGCTGTGGGGCTACTCCCTGGCCTTCGGGCCCGACCACGGAGGCTTCATCGGCGACCTCTCCTGGTTCGGCCTGCGCAACGTGGGCAGTGCGCCCGCCCCTTACGCCCCCACCGTGCCCCATCTGGCCTATATGGCCTTCCAGATGATGTTCGCCATCATCAC
>JANXAP010000038.1 GCA_025062275.1 Dehalococcoidia bacterium | reverse complement strand
GAGTTCGATAAGGTGCTGGCCCGTCTCGAGGGCCTGTGCACTTTCTCTCTGGGCCGAGAGCTGGCCCGTCGCCTTCAGCCCTCCACCGACTATCAAGAGGTGCTGCGCCGCCAGCGGGAGACGGCCGAGGCCCGGAAACTCCTGTCCTTACGTCCCGGCCTGTCCCTCGCCTCGGCGCGGGACGTGCGCGAGCTGGCCCGCCAGGCGGCCAAGGGGCACGTGCTGCAGCCCTCGGAGCTGCTGGAGGTGGCCGACACGCTCCAGCTGGCCCAGCAGATGCGGGGGCTGGTAGGAAGCTGGCGCCACCAGCTACCCCTGCTGGCATCCCTCACCGACCGCATCGCCGACTTCGGCCCCTTGCTGCAGGAGATAGGACGATGCCTGGACCGTCGCGGTGAGGTGACCGACGAAGCCAGCCCCGTGCTGGGCGAGCTGCGGAGGCAAGTCCGCCGCGCCCATGACCGCCTGGTGGCCCATCTGGAGCGCATCGTCGCCTCCCAGACGGGCCGACAGGCCCTGCAGGAGCCTCTGGTCACCATGCGCGAGGGCCGCTACGTGCTCCCGGTACGCGCCGAGATGCGGCACATGATTCCCGGCATCGTTCATGACGTCTCCTCCTCGGGCGCCACCGTTTTCGTGGAGCCGCTGGAGGTGGTGGAGGAGGCCAACCGCTGGCGTGAGCTTCAACTGGAGGAGCAGCGAGAGGTGGAGCGAGTCCTCCGGCGCCTCTCGGCCCTGGTGGGGGAGCGGGCCGCCGCTATCCGTCGGGCGGTGGAGGCCCTGGCGCGCCTCGACCTGGCCCTGGCCAAGGCGCGGCTGGGGGAAGAGCTGCGCTGCCCCCTGCCCCTGGACGGCCATGAGCAGCCCTGGCTCATCCCGGAGCCGTCCCGCTTGCGCCTGACCCAGGCCCGCCACCCACTGCTCAGGGGAAACGTGGTGCCCATCTCCCTCTGGCTGGGGCGGGACGAAGGCTTCACGGTGCTGCTCATCACCGGGCCCAACACCGGCGGCAAGACGGTAGCCCTCAAAACGACAGGCCTTCTCTGCCTGATGACCCAGGCCGGCCTGCCGGTGCCCGCCGAGGAGGGGTCGGCCCTGCCCGTCTTCGATGGCATCTACGCCGACATCGGCGACGAGCAGAGCATCGAGCAGTCGCTGTCCACTTTCAGCTCCCACATGCGCAACATCGTCGACATCCTGCACAGGGCCACCCCCCGTAGCCTGGTGCTGCTGGACGAGCTGGGCGCTGGCACCGATCCCACCGAGGGCGCAGCCCTCGCCCGTGCCATCCTGCTGCACCTGCTGGCCCGGGGCTGCCTGACCGTCGCTACCACCCACCATGGCGAGCTGAAGGCGCTGGCCCACGATACTCCGGGCATGATGAACGCCTCGGTGGAGTTCGACCCCGAGACCCTGGCGCCGACCTACCACCTTCGCATCGGCGTGCCCGGGCAGTCCAACGCCCTGCACATCGCCCAGCGCCTGGGCCTGTCGGAGGAGGTCCTGGAAGAGGCCCGCCGCGGCCTGGCCCCCGGCCACCTGGAGGTGGAAAGGCTGCTGCACGACCTGCAGCGGGAGCGCCAGCAGGCCGCCGCCGAGCGGCACGCCCTGGAAGAGGAGCGTCGCCAGGCCGAGGCCCTGCGCCAGGAGCTGGAGAGGCGGCTGCAGGCCCTGGAAAGAGAACGTCGGCTCCTCGTCGAGCGCACCCGTAGGCTGCTGGAGCAGGAGCTGGCGGCGGCCCGTCGCCGCCTGCACCAGGCCCAGCAGGCCATCGAGCGGAGCGAGCGCTCGGCCCGCGGCCGCCGTGCCCTGGACCAGGCCCGCCGTCTGCTGGGAGAGGTCGCGGCCCAGGAAAGGGCACTGGCCGAAGAGGCGCGCCCGCCGGCGGTGCCGCTGGCGCAGGTCCAGCCCGGTGACCGCGTCTGGCTGAGGGGGGTATCGGAGCCGGGAGAGGTTATCTCGCTGCCCGACGAGGCTGGCGAGCTGGAGGTACGCCTCGGCGCCCTGCGGGCCCGTGTCCCCCTGGCCGACATAGTGCGGGCCGAGCGTCCCGAGGCCACCCCGTCGCCACCCGTGAGCGCGCCCCCGCCGCCTGCCCACGCCAGGGACGAGATCGAGGTGCGGGGCATGACCCTGGACGAGGCCCTCCCCCTGGTCGAGGAGCATCTGGACGCCGCCTTCCGCGCCGGGCTGCGACACCTGCGCATCGTCCACGGCAAGGGTTCGGGCACCCTCCGCCGGGCCGTGCGCGAGCTGCTCTCGTCCCACCCCCTGGTCAAGTCCTACCGTCCCGCCGAGCCGCGGGAGGGCGGCGAGGGCGTTACGGTGGTGGAGGTCGCCCAGTGATAGTCGTGCTGGCCGGGGGGACGGGCGCAGCCCGTTTCCTCCAGGGGCTGGTGCGGGTCGTGCCCCCGGAGAGGGTCACCATCATTTCCAACGTGGGCGACGACTGCCAGATGTACGGCCTCCATGTATCGCCCGACATCGACATGGTCGTCTATCACCTGGCGGGGGTAGCCGACGAGGAGCGCACCTTCGGCATCCGGGACGACACCTTTGCCGTCGTGGAGGCCCTGGCCCGCTTCGGCTACGAGACCTGGTTCCGCCTGGGCGACCGGGACCTGGCCACCTGCCTGCACCGCACCAACCTGCTGCGTAGCGGCTTCGGCCTGACCGAGGCCACCGCCAGCATCGTCCGCGCTTTCGGCCTCGCCTGCACCGTCCTCCCAGCCACCGAGGCCCCCCTTCGGACCCGCATCCGTACCGACGATGGCCTGCTGGAGTTCCAGGACTACTTCGTGCGACGGCGGGCCGAGGTGCCCGTGCGGGGCATCGTCTACCAGGGCGCCGAGGCAGCCTTGCCGGCGCCGGGGGTCCTGGAGGCCATCGAGCAGGCGGAGGCGATCATCGTCGCCCCGTCCAACCCACTGCTCAGCATCGGCCCGATCCTGGCCGTGCCCGGGCTGAGGGAGGTTCTCGCGTCGACCCCTGCCAGGGTGGGGGCTATCAGTCCCATCGTCGGCGGGGCCACCCTCAAGGGGCCGGCCGACCGCATCATGCGCGAGCTGGGCATGGAGGTGAGCCCGGTGGGTGTGGCCCGCCTCTACGCCGATTTCCTGGACGTGATGGTGATGGACCAGCGAGATGCCGCCCTCGCGTCTCGGGTGGAGGCCCTGGGCTTGGACGTGGTGACGACGGATACGATAATGTCCTCGATGGACAAGAAGGTGGCCCTGGCACGCACGGTGCTGGTGTCGTTGGGGGTGGAAGTGTGATCGCAGCCCTGGTGCCGGTGAAGGCTCTGTCGGAAGCCAAAGGGCGCCTCGCCGCCGTCCTCACCTCCGAAGAGAGGCGCCGGCTGGCCCTCGCCATGCTGGCCGATGTGGTGACGGCCCTGCTGGGGGCCGCCTCCATCGCCTATATCGCCATCATCAGCCCCGACAAGGCGGTGCTGAAGGAGGCGGAACGCCTGCGGGCGCGTCCGCTGCCCGAACCCCCGCAGGTGCGGGGCATCAATGCCGCCCTGAGCTACGGGGCCACGGAGCTGGCCCGCGAGGGTGCCGACACCATCTTGGTGGTGCCGGCAGACCTCCCCACCCTGACGCCAGCAGCGGTCGAGGAGGTGCTGGCCTCCCTACCCTCGCCCAGAGGGGTGGCCATCGTGCCCTCGGTGGAAGGCGGGACCAACGTCCTGGCGCTGAGGCCCCCCGATGCCATCCCCTTCCGCTTCGGTCCCAAGAGCTTTACAGCCCACCGCCGCGAGGCAGTGGCCAGGTCGGTTCCCACTGCCGTTCTGCGGCGCGAGGACCTGACGGCCGACGTCGACAGCCCCCAGGACCTGCTGCGCCTGTCCCACGCTCCCGGAGCCGAGAACACCAAGCGTCTGCTGCAGGACCTCTCCCTGCCCAGCCGCCTGGGTACGGCCGGGGAGGCGGCCGAGTGACCGGCACGGTGTCCCTGGATCAGGTCATCCTGGGGCGCCGGTCGGTGCGCCGCTTCCTGCCCATCCCCGTTCCCGACGACCTGGTGGACGAGCTGGTGATGCTGGCGGCGGCAGCTCCCGCCCCCCACCACAGCCGACCCTGGCGCTTCGTGGTCCTCTCGCCAGGTGCCCGCGAGCGGCTGGTCTCGGCCATGGAGTCGGCCTGGCTGAGGGATATGCAGGCCGACGGTCATCGCCCCGAGGAGGCCCGATCGCTGATGGAGCGCTCGCGCCGCCGCATTGCATCGGCGCCGGTCCTGCTGCTGGCCTGCCTGGAGCTGTCGGACGCCCGCCTCTGGCCGGACGCACGCCGTCAGCGGGCCGAGCGCGACATGTTCGTCCAGAGCCTGGGCGCCGCCCTCCAGAACCTCATGCTGGCCGCCCATGCCCGCGGCCTAGGCTCCTGCCTCATGGGTGCTCCCCTGTTCTGCCAGGAGGAGGTGCGGGCCGCCATCGGCCTGCCCACAGGCTGGGAGCCTGCCTTTCTGGTGGAGCTGGGCTATCCCGACCCCACCTACCGCCCGCGTCCCCGTCTCCCTGCAGAGCCCCAGTCCCTTCTGCGCCGCATCTGATCCTCACTGGGGACAGCTCCATACGCTCGTCAGCTTCTGCTATCTTTCTCGGGTCTCGGTCGTGTGTAGTAGTTGATTTCCTCTCCACGGAGGTTTTATACTCTCGCCGCCAAGGAACTTGTGGCTATGGACTCCGTAGTGGCCACCCTCGGCACCGAGCCCCAGGTGGTGACGATTGCCCTGGATGCCCTGCTGCGCCGGGGCTACCCTATCAGCGAAGTTGCCGTCATCCACACTCGGCCCTCTGCCCTGGGCGATGCGCTCCGTCGTCTCCGTGATGAGGAACAGCATTACGCCCGGCGCACGCCGCCAGTACGCTTCCGCTACGTGCCGGTGCGGGAGGGGCGTCACTATCCGACCGACATCGTGAGCGAACAGGACGCCGCCCTGCTCCTGCGGGTCCTCTATCGCGAGGTCGCCTCCCAGAAGCGGGCCAAGCGGCGTGTGCATCTTTGCATCGCTGGCGGCAGGAAGGTGATGGCGGCCTACGGCATGGCCGTGGCCCAACTGCTGCTGGACGAAAAGGACTGCGTCTGGCACCTGCTTTCGCCCCCCGAGCTGCTGCGGACACGGCAGATGCACGCCGACGGCGCTGTGCTGGTGCCGGTGCCGGTGCTGCGATGGAGCTTGTTGCCCTCGACCCTCTCTGAGCTGTTGGTGTGGGACGACCCCTATCGCGCCATCCAGCGACAGCAGCAGGTGAGCGAGGGCCTGCGCCGCCGCCTGCTCCAGGACTTCTGGCGAGAGTTGACGCCCGCCGAGCAGAGGGTGCTGGTGGCGCTGGTCAGGGGCGGGGGCAGCAACGAGGAGCTGGCCCAGGCCCTGGGGCGTTCGCCCAAGACGGTGGCCAACCAGCTCCAGTCCATATACGAGAAGTATCGGGCCTGGACGGGCCTGCCGGAGGGGCGTCGTGTGCGCGAGCGCCTCATCGCCGACCTCCTCCCCCACCTGGACGCTCTGAGCAAAGATGCCCAGATCGCCTTGGGAACTGCTACCCATGCCGATGACCAAGCACCTGTTTAGGGTTTACCTGGGGGGATGTTTCCAAAGTGACGCTGCCCGGAGGCACCAGGATGGATGACGAGGTCTACCTGGCAGGGGACGTTGATTCCATCCAGGACTACGTCTTCGAGACCTCCTCCCTGCCTCAGATAAGGGGCGGCAGCGCGCTTCTACAGCGATGCGAGGACGCTATCAGGGATGAAAAAGGCAGTCTTCGCAGCAGATACGGTTTTGAGGTTCTGTACTGCGCCGGCGGCTCCTTTCTACTGAAGGTCAAGCGCGACCTGGCGCCAGCAGTCAAACGGGAGATCGAACAGCTTTACAGGAACGAGACGCTAACGGTCACGGTCACCGTGGTCTACGAAGATGGGCCGGTGGTTGCGGAGCAGCCCCGTCTACCTGCGGACGGTCTCGATGGGTGGGCGCTGCGCTTGGTGAATGCAGCCAGGGCCAGTTACGAAGGAGGAGATTTCCCGCTTCGCATGGCCCATTTGATGGCACGCCTGCGGGAGGCCAAGCAGTCCAGAATCCATGTCCCGTTCTTTCAAGCCCATCCCTTCGGACAACGATGCAACCGGTGCGGCAAAAGGATGGTAGTCCACATCGATCAGGAGCTGGGCGAGCGGCTGTGTCAGGTCTGCCATCGCCGCGACAACGAGGGCCGGCGCCATGCAGACGGGTATGACCTGAGGGGCAAGTTCAATCGAGAGTTCTGGGACGTATACGGCTCCGGCCGGAGACCTAAGCAACCGGCAGACCTGGACACCCTCGTCCAGAAGGGTACCCGGGGATATCTGGCCTTCCTGCATGCAGATGGTAATGACATAGGTCGCCTTCTAGGGCGGGTTCGGAAGGACAGCGACTACAAAAGCCTGTCGGAGGCCCTGATCAAGGTAACCAAGGACGCCCTCTACGACGCTCTCAATGAGGTCTGCAGAGACCAGCTGGAGGGGGAGAACACCTGGCCTTTCGACATCCTGAACGTGGGCGGAGACGATGTCACCCTTCTGCTCCATGGCGGCTACGCATGGGAGGTGGCCGTCAAATTCCTAGAGAAGTTCGAAGAGCGGGCCAGCCAGCACATGCGGGAGATCATGAGGTGGGACGATACAGGCACGGATGCACATGTCACTGCATCCTGCGCCATCGTCATAGCCGACGTCAAGTTCCCTGTTCGCTACATGCAACGGCTCACCAAGGGCCTCCTGGGGAAAGCCAAGCGCACAGCTAAGGCTAGAAGGTCCAGCGCGCTGACATTCCTCTGGCTGCCAGAGCCGGTAGCCTCCGAGCATGTCGAGCCGCTCCTTTCCGCATATGAAACTCGCCTGGGAGGTGCTGAGCGCATCAGTCTCCTCGGTCGCCCCTACACCCTCGAGCAGGCGAGAGTATTGCTGGAGGCGAGCAAGGAGCTGGCTCGCCAGCCTCGTAGCCTGCGTCATCGCTGGCAGGAGGTCCTATCGAAAGGGGTCATGATTTCCACCTCGCTCATCGCCTACGACATCGCCCGCCGCAAGAGAGCTGAGCAGGAGGTGATGCTGACCACCCTGGAGCGCCTCGCCGTGACACTGTCGCCCGGCGCTTCGGGGAGCCACCAACTGTCACCGCCGGTGTGGGTGCTGGATACGTCCAGCAGCGACGGCGGGCCCGCCTGGCGGACGGCCTTCATGGACGCACTCGAGCTGGCAGAGCTTCATGCCATGCGCCCTGGCTGGGAATCGGAGGTCTCGGAAGGATGACACAGCTGGAGATCTCGATCCGCTTCGAGCTTGACACTGCCCTTCATATAACTGGTAACCGCCGCGTGCTGGGCGTCGACCGGCCGTTGGCCCTCGGGACTAATGGCCGTCCTGTCATCCCGGCCACCACTATCAAAGGCTTTCTACGCGACAGGGCCGAACTTCTGTTGACAGCCTTCGGACAAAAGGTCTGCCGCGGGCCCCAACCGCGTTGCTGGGACGCGGGGCCATGCCTGGTGTGCCGGGTGTTCGGCAATCCCCGGCAGGAAGCCGCCCTGAGGTTCAACGACGCTGTTCCGGTTAGCCAGGTAGCGGCAGACGTGCGAGCAGGGGTAGGTATTAGCAGGCTCAGAAAGGCTGCTATAACCCATCGTCTCTTCTTCGTGGAGACCACGACGCCCGGGCCTAGCAGCTGGCTCGCCAGTTGCACGGGCTATTTTGCGGACGAGGGCTCCGCCAGGGAAGCTGCGGCGCTGTTAGACCTCGCCTGTCGCTGGCCCTGGGCTGTGGGTGGCGGCAAGACGAGAGGCCTCGGCTGGATAGGGCGGCTGGACCTATCTGCACGCGTCGATGGCGCCACTCTCACGCGACACGACTTGGTCGCTATCTGGCAAACATGGAGGGCAAAGCCTCATGTGGCTACTCCTTAAGCCCGAGGAGCCACTACTGGTGGGAGATGTTCGTGGCGACAGCCAGTTCCTGGCAGGACGCACCTATGTGCCCGGACGCGTCTTGCGGGGTGCCCTCGCTATAGACCTGATGAGGGAAGGCAAGACCAGCCCCGAGATCCTGGAAACCATGGCAGGAATACGCGTATGGAACTTCTTCCCTGCTCCTCGCTGGCACCAGATAGAGTACGCTCTGCCCCTTCCACTGACCGCCGTTACTTGCAAGACAAACCCGGGGTTCGTCAAGGCGCCTTCGCAAGTGAAGCGAGGGCACGGCGTCGTGGACTGGCTCATTCCGTTCCTCGCATATCGTCTGCTAGAGCTGGCTGGTGCTAGATTTCCTGTCCCATTCTCCATCGAATGCGCGCAGGACGACTGCCGTGCACGGATGGAATGGAAGGAATCTTTCTATTCGGTACACAGACACGGTGACGAGATCAGTTACGTTGCAGTCGAACCCGTCTTCCACGCCCAAACGAGGGTCGCCCTGAGTCGGCACAGGCGGGCTTCCTTCGAAGAGATGCTCTATACGGCTTCCGCGCTGGCCCCCGAGGTAAAGAGCCCCGATGGCGAAGGCTCCTGCCCCATCGTCTTTCTGGGCCGCGTCCAAGGAGAGACCAGAGTTATAGAGCGACTCGAGGAAGCGCTGAGCAGGACGCCTATCGGAGCCATGCATAACCGTGGCTATGGCCGGGTGAGCCTGGAGCGGTGCGATGTCCGGCTGCCACCTCTAGCCGAAAGATTGAAACTCTTCAACCAAACGCTGCAGGACCTGTGGAAAGACCTGAAGCGGATTGCTGTCGACGCGCCCGATCAGGAAACGCCCGAGGGCATATACTTCACAATCGACCTCTTGTCGCCGGCTGTCTTCTCGGTTGAGGGTGTGCCGTCTTTACGCCCTCTGCTGATCATTGGCGATACGGTCCTAGAGCCGCTCCTGTGGGTGACTCGCCCCGACATCGCCAGCGGCTGGTCAACGGCCTGGGGCCTTCCGAAGCCGACCGACCTGGCGGCGCGAATGGGCAGCGTCTACGTCTTTCGCTGGGAGGGCCCAAGGGACGAGCTTGTCTCCGCCCTTGCTGCTATCGAACAGCAGGGGATCGGGGAGCGCA
>JANXAP010000037.1 GCA_025062275.1 Dehalococcoidia bacterium | reverse complement strand
AGCTTCGTGGCCTGGATGCTGCAGTGGACGCTGTTCTGGGGCGGCTACGGCCGCAGCCGCGACAACGCCAGCGGCTGGCTTTACCTGCTGGCGCTGCTGGCCACGGTCATCCTGGCGCCCATCGCCGCCACCGTCATCCGGCTGACCATCTCGCGGGCGCGGGAGTACGAGGCGGACGCCACGGGCGCCCAGATAACGGGGATGCCGCTGTCGCTGGCGAGTGCCCTGGAGAAGCTGGAGGCCTACTCTCGGGGCCGGCCGCTGAACGTGCAGCCGGCGGCGTCGCACCTGTTCATCGTCAACCCGCTGCGGGGCCGGCGGGAGGGCGAGGAGGACCTGTTCGTCAGCCTGTTCCAGACGCACCCGCCGGTGCGCAAGCGCATCGAGCGCCTGTACGAGATCGCCCGCAAGATGGGCGTCTACGCGTAGGGCATAGCGCGAAGGACGAAGGGGCCACCCGACCGGATGGCCCCTTCTTGTGCGTCCTCAGGCGTCGGTACCGGCGATGCCCAGCTCGCGGGCCACGGGCTTGAGGGCCTCGATGACGGTGGCGATGTGCTCGTCCAGGTCGACCCCCAGCACCTCCGCCCCCTTGACGATGATCTCCCTGTCCACCGCCCGGGCGAACCCCTTCTCCTTCATCTTCTTGCGCACGGCGGCCACGTCCACCTCGTGGATGCTCTTGTGGGGCCGCACCAGGGCCACCGCCACGATGAAGCTGGCCAGCTCGTCCACGGCGTAGATGGCCCGGTCCATGGGCGTGCGCCGCTCCACGTCCAGGTAGTCGGCGTGGCAGAGCACGGCGTGGACGATGTCCTCGGGCCAGCCCCGCTCCCGCAGGATGCGGGCACCCTCCAGGGGGTGCTTGTCGGGGGTGGGGTGCATCTCGTAGTCGAAGTCGTGCAGGAGGCCGACGATGGCCCAGCGCTCCTCGTCCTCGCCGAACCTGCGGGCGTAGGCGCGCATGGCCGCCTCCACCGCCAGGGCATGCTTGCGCAGCGACTCGCTCCGGGTGAACTCGCACAGGAGCTGCCAGGCGTCCTCGCGGGTGGGCCAAGGTCGCTCCATCATCTCACCTTCTGCACCAGGGGCGCATAGACGAAGCCCCCGCCTTCGATGGCATACCAGACGTTGCCCCTGCCTGCCTCCACCTCCTGGCCCAGGGCCTCTCCCACCACCCGTCGTCGCTCGCCGGGGTAGATGGCCCCCACGATGGCCGCCTCGGTGGTGGGGGCGGCGCGGACGTTCACCGCCTCCGAGACCGTCACCTCGAAGGGAGCAACGGGCGTCACCGCCACCGGCGTCGGCGTGGGAGACGGAACGGGAATGGGGCTGGGAGGGACAACGGTGGCCACCACCACGGTGGGCGTCGGCGAGGGCGGGGAAGCGGGACTGGGAGAGACCTCTGCCGGAGGCCCCTGCCCGCCGCAGGCAGACAGGCCCAGCCCCAGGGCCAGCAGGATGACCCCTGCGCGCATCCGGGCCGTCCTCGCAGCTGGAACTAGCTGGGGACGGCCGTGGCCAGCATCAGCCCTTTGGCCAGGATCTCGCCCCCCAGCACCAACGCCATAGCAATATACAACAGGCCAGTGGCCGATTGCATGGCCCGGATGCCGCTGGAGTCGTAGGCCATGTAGGTGAACAGCAGGGGAAGGCCCAGGCCGCCAGCTATGCGCAGCCACAGGAAGGGGTTCTGGCCCAGGGGGACGTCGGGGCCGCCGGGGATGGCCTGCCTGGGCAGGGCCAGGTTGGGGGCCAGGAGCAGAGCCTGCACCACCAGCGCCACCAGCAGGAAAGCCGTCAGCTCCCGCAGCGGCCGCTCCGGCAGGCGGGGAGTCACCAGGTACCAGTGGCCCAGCACCATGCCCAGGGACACCCCGCCCGCCGCCAGCGCCCCCACCGCCAGGGCCAGGAAGACGCCGGCGTAGCCCCAAACGGGCGGCGAGAAGACGCCAGCCAGGGCAGCGATGGCCCCCAGGCCGGCCAGGGAAGCGGCTCCGCCCAGGGCCAGGGCGGGCAGTCGGCCAGGGGTCAGGGTGGCCAGGGAGTAGGCCGTCGCCAGGCCCAGGGCCACCGCCAGCAGCAGCCGCGCCGGGCCCATGAAGGCGCCGTCCAGGGCGTAGCCGTCCACCTCGGCCGGCACCGAGACCTTCAAGGCGGCCAGCAGGGCCAGCGCCGCCACCACCGCCACCAGGAAGGACGAGAACTGGACGAAGCTGCGGGCCACGTGGCCCCGCACATGGGCGCCCCACAGCACCCACAGGCCCCCGACCGCCAGCTCGGTCAGGACCAGTAGCAAGGTGTAGGGCAGGGCGTCGGCATTCATCGGCAAGACCCATTATGGAGAGCGGGCCAGGGCAGGGTCAACGACGCGTGAATGACTTCACGAACTCGCCGAGGCGACGGAAGTCTTCGGCCTGCTGGGCCGGCGGCCGGTGGTTGGCCGCCCGCGGCGACGGGTGGTAGAGGGGAAACAGTGTCCGACCTGCCCAGGGCACGGCCTGCCCCACGTGCCGCCGCAGGACGTAGGGGTGGGGCGAGACCAGCCGCAGAGCCTCCAGCGCCACCTCCCCCAGCGTCACCACCAGCGGCGCCTCCACCAGCTCCAGCTGGGCCGAGAGCCAGCGAGAACAGGCCCGCACCTCCCGTCGCGACGGGCGGCGGTTGCGTCCTCCGCCGTCGGGGTGGCAGAGGACGGCATTGGTGACGAAGACCTCCTCTCGTGTCAGTCCCGCCAGGGAGAGCAGCTCCTGGAAACGCCGCCCCGACTGGTCGCTGGTGAAGGGGACGCCGGTGCGGGCGGCCCCCAACCTGCCCGGAGCCTCTCCCACGAAGATGGCCCGCGCCTCCAGCGGGCCGTTGGACTCCCCCAGCACATGCACGTGACGCATGGCCGGACAGTCGCGGCAGGCAGCTACCTGCCGGCACAGGTCCCGAAAGGCCATTGCCCTGGACATGCCGCTCCCATTTTGTCCCCACGCCGCCTTCCCGTGCCAGGGGGAACTTGTGCCCTCCCGACGGGACGATTAGAATATCTGTGCTAAAAAGGGCCTAGGCCGTGGACACCCAAGAGAAGCTACAGCTTCTGGGCGGGACCGAGGACCTGGACGAGGAGGGGGTGCCCCGTTCGCCCGCCCACTCGCCCCAGATGCGCCAGGCCCCCGGCGCCGCCGGGGTGTACTGGGCCTCTGCCCGTGGCCGCCGCGTGCCCCTTCTGCGCGTCCTGCGCACCAACGTCTGCGAGCTGGACTGTCGCTACTGCGCCATCAACCGCCACCGCGACGCCCCTCGCGCCTCCTTCAGGCCCGAGGAGCTGGCCCGCACCTTCATGCAGATGCACGAGCGGGGCATGGTGGCCGGCCTCTTTCTCAGCTCCGGCGTGGCTGGAGGGCCCGACCGCACCGCCGAGAAGCTGATCGAGACCGTGGAGCTGCTGCGGGAGCGCTACCGCTACCGCGGCTACATCCACCTGAAGATCATGCCCGGCCAGTCGCCCGATTACATCCGTCGCGCTTTCGAGCTGGCCGACCGGGTGAGCATCAACCTGGAGGCGCCCACGCCACAGCACCTGGAACGTATCGCCCCCAGTAAGGACTTCTGGCATCACCTGGTGGCCCCCATGCAGGAGGTGAAGCGCCTGCAGGCCAGGCACCCCGAGAAGCTGCGCGCCGGCCAGATAACCCAGATGGTGGTGGGCGCGGCCGGCGACAGCGACCGCGACATTTTGACCACCACCCAGTGGCTCTACGACGAGCTGGGGATGCGGCGAGTCTACTACAGCGCCTATCATCCCGTTTGCGGCGAGGTGCTGGCCCCGCCCGCCCCCAAGCTGCGGGAGCACCGCCTCTACCAGGCCGACTGGCTGCTGCGCTTCTATGGCTTCCGCCTGGAGGAGCTTCCCTTCGCCGCCGACGGCTCCCTCCCCCAGGGCATGGACCCCAAGCTGGCCTGGGCGCTGCGGCATCCCGAGCTGTTCCCGGTCGAGGTGAACCGGGCGCCGCGGGAGTGGCTGCTGCGGGTGCCGGGCATCGGCCCCGAGAGCGCCAGGCGTATCCTCCAGCGCCGACGCCAGGGCGCCATTCGCAGCCTGGAGGAGCTGCGAGGCCTGGGGGTGGTGGTGGGCCGTGCCCTCCCCTTCATCCTCCTGGACGGCCGTTATCTGGCCGACCGCGCCGCCGCCCGCGCCCTCTGGGCCCGCCGCCACGAGGAGGCCCCCCAGCAGCTCTCCCTTCCCTGGGAGCGCGATCCCCTGGCCGCCGCCGCCACCCTGGCCGGCCTGCGCGCCGCCTCCTGAAGGCCCCTCCAGCACCGACGCCAGCAGGGCCTACAATGGCCTCGGGATGAATGGAGAGCGGGAGTTCCTGCTCAAGGCCCTGCGGGAGGCCGGCGACCAGCTCCTGGAGGAGCTGCTGGAGCTGGGAGAGGCGGCCCTGGCCTTCCGGCCCTCGCCCGACGAGTGGAGCCTGAAGGAGGTGCTGGGCCACCTGCGCGACGTCCAGGCCCTGGCCCTGGAGCAGGTCCAGGCAGCCCTGGCGGGACGTCCCCTGCCCCACCGTGACATCGATCCCCTGCCCCAGGAGCGTGGCTACCAGGACGAGGACGCCGGCGACCTGCTGGAGGAGATGGCCAGCCTGCGTCGCCGCCTCCTCCACCTTCTGTGGTCATTGACGGACGAAGAGTGGCACCGCCCCTGCCATCACCCCTTGCGCGGGGACCTCACCGTGACCCAGGTGGTGCGGGAGCTGGCCCAGCACGACCTGGAGCACCTGTGGCAGGTGCGGCGTCTGAAGGCGCTGCTGGAGGAGCCCGACCTGGACGTCCTCTAGGGGGCCGACACGAAAGCCACCGTGTAGTAGATGTGGGAACTGGCCTGGGCAACGTAGCCCAGCAACTCTCGCCGCAGATGCCGATGCTCCCGCTGCGCCTGAATGCGCTCTAGGTCCTCCAGGTCGGCCACCTCCACGATGATGAGGCGTCGTGATTCGTCGCTGAGGAGGGTGCCCAGGATCTGGACAGCCCTCACGCCTGGCTGGGAGACCCAGAACGGCACCGCCCGGTGGTTGAGGAAATCGTCCAGATTCTCCTCTTCTCCGGGTATGGCCTGGCAGCAGATGACATAGTATAGGCTCACATCCGCCACCCCTCCCCACGCCCCTCGTGCGACTGCTGCCCGCCTCTTCCGCTGCAGGTGAAGACCGATGGGTCCATAGAGGGTTGTTCTACCCCTCGATCTCTACAGGGGCCCCGTGCCCACTCAGCCACGGGTCGAGTGCAGATAGATTATTTAAGCGAGGAACAAGAAGTCAATATGTTGCGGTGGCAAACGAGCTTTTTTGACCGTTTACAGACCGACACAGCATCTAGCGGCCCCTAGCCCGAATACGTCCAGCCCGTCACCTCGGAGCTGAGTATGGGGCCGTAGCGGCGCACATCGCCGTCCACCACCCGCCCGATGACCAGCACGTGGTCGCCGGCCTCCACCTCCTGCTCCACCTGGCACTCCAGCCAGGCCACCGCCTGGTCGAGGACGGGGCAGCCGCTGCGGCTGCGAGAGTAAGGTATGCCCTCCAGTTTGCGGTAGACCTTGGCCGCCTCTTCCTCGGGACGGCCCTCCACCTTGGCGGCGTAGTAAGGCTGTGCGAACCTGCGGGCCAGCTCGATATCGGCCTCCTCGGTGCCCAGCATGTTGACGGTGAAGGCGCCGCTGGCGCGCACGTTCTCCAGGGTGCGGGCGTCCCGCTCCAGGGCCACCAGCACCAGCCGCGGACGGAAGGAGACCTGCATCACCCAGTCGGCCATCATGCCGTTCACTTCGTCGCCCTTCCGCGAGCCGACGATGTAGAGGCCGTAGACCATCATCTCCAGGGCATCGGCGATGGGGTCGCGCTCCTTCTTGGGCGGCGGCATCCGCTCCCGGTCCACGCCCTCACCTACCCCTTGCCTTCGGCCACCAGTTCGGCCACGAGTTCGTAGTTGCCGTAGGTGGGCACCAGGTAGACCCCGGCCGCCCGGCCACGGCACAGCTCCATCACTTCGCGGGCGATGGCCTTGCCCTCCTGCGGAGCATCGGGCCCCGCTCGCCGCAGCCTCTCCCGTACCTCTTCGGGTATGTACATGCCCGGCACCTCTTCGTGGAGACGCTGGGCGTGCTCGTAGCTGTGCAGGGGGAGTATGCCCACGATGATGGGCCGCTTGAAGGGGGCCGCCTGCTCCAGGAACCGCTCCAGGCGGTCCGGGTCGAACACGTTCTGGCTGACGAAGAAGTGGGCGCCCGCCTCCACCTTGCGCCGCATCAGCCGTATCTCGGGCCCCAGCGGGTCGGCGTTGGGATTGCAGGCAGCGCCGATGAGGAAACTGGCCTGGCGGCCGATGGGCCGCCCCGTCCAGTCCAGCCCCTCGTTCAGCAGCTTGAGGATGCGGATCAGCCCCACGGCCGAGACGTCCCACACGCCGATGACGTCCTTGTAGCCGCCCAGCTCGGGCGGGTCGCCCCGAAGGCAGAGGATGTTTCGCACCCCCAGGGCATGACAGCCCACCATGTCCGAGTGGATGGCCATGGCGTTGCGGTCGCGGGTGGTGTAGTGCATCACCGTTTCGATGCCCACCTCCCGCTGGATGAGGAGGCATAGGGCCCAGGGACTCATGCGCACCCGGGCGGTGGGGGAGTCCCCTACGTTGACGGCATCGGCCCCCGCCTCCTTCATGAGGGCGGCAGCCCGCAGGGCGCGGCGGGCGTCCAGGCCCACGGGAGGGTCTATCTCCACGCTGACCAGGAAGCGCCCCGCGGCCAGCTTATCTCGCAGAGTCAGAGGGCCAGCGGCCAGCGTCGCCTCTCGCCCGGAGGGCGGCAGGGGGTCACCCATAGCGAAGTGGTATGGTAACCGCCGCCGAGGCTTGGGGCAATAGCTAACGGGCGCCTGTGAGGGCCGTCTCCATCTCCCGGCGGATGAGCTGGTAGTCCTCCTCCGGGATCTCGTGCAGGTTGCCCTGGAAGGCCAGCCGCCAGTGCTCCGGGGGCCACTTCTTGGTGTAGGCCATCCGGGGCGCTATCTCCTTCACGTCCAGGTACTGCTCGGGGCTCAGGAGGATGTCGGGCTGCACCCGCACCCGGAAGGGGTAGTCCTCACCCGCCTTCTTGGAGCGGAAAAGGGGAGTGTGGTCCTCGAAGACGGTGGAGGTGACGGTGGCGATGCCACCGAACTTCATGATGCCCGTGAGGTAGAAGATAAGCTTGTCGCCGGGCGCCATGCGCGATGTCTCGCGACGGCGGGTGCTCTTGAACCCGAAGATGTCGAAGCCCCGCTCCTGGGCGATGCGAAAGTTCTCTTCGGAGCCGACTACGATCCAGTAGGCCATGGGTCACCTCCTCTACGGGGGAGCCAGTTGGTAGGCTAGCGGCGCCGCCTCCCCTTGTAAAGACAGGGCACGGGACGACGTCCTGGGCCCCCTAAGGACCCTCCCACGGCTCCATTGCGCCCTCCACCACCCTGAACAGAGGGTGCGGCTCGGGGAGGCCTTCGGGCAGACGGCGGGCCCAGTCGGGCGCACGGGCGGCCAGCTTCCGCCGCAGGTGCTCCCGCTCGTAGGCCAGCTGCCCCGTGGTCACCGTGAGAACGAGGTCGCCAGGGGACGGATCGTGGGCGTGGAAGCGGTAGCCCCGCCGCAACCCCTCCTGGCGGACGTGAAACAGGTAGGTGTCCAGCGCAGCCAGCGGGTCGGGTGAGCAACGGAAGCGCTCCAATTGGGGGTGGTGCCGGTAGCCCCTGGTGCGGCCGGCGAGAACGGCGCGGGCCAGGAGGGCCTCCCGCCACAGGGCCAGCAGCCCCTGCGGGTCGAGGTAACGGGGGTGGAGGCTCCAGAGGCGCAACGGGAGGGGCGCCGGGGCCTAGTGGCAGGGCCTGGGCGCTCCGCCGCCCTCGGCGGTGGAGAAGGAATGGCCGCAGGCGCAGGTGCGCACGGCGTTGGGGTTGTAGATGGTGAAGCCCGCCTTCATCAAATCGTCCACGTAGTCGATCTCGGCGCCCTCCAGCAGGGCGGCGCTCTCGGGGTCCACCACCAGGCGCACGCCGTCCTGCTCGATGACGAAGTCGTCCTCCTCCACCTCGCGGGCCAGGGCCATGCCGTACTGGTAACCGGAGCAGCCGCCGCCGACCACGAAGACCCGCAGGCCGCCCTGGGGGCCGACGCCCTTCTGGGCCAGTATCTCCTTGGCCTTGCTGGCCGCCCGCTCCGTCATGGTGATCATGGCCGCTCCCCTCGCTCTGCTCCTTTAGCTGTGGCTCTAACGCTAGTATAGCGCGGGGCCGGGGCCTCCGCTAGGGGTGGCCAGGGGCGGCGCCTGCCTGCGCCTCGTGGCCCTCCCTACGGTGTATGGCGTGCCCCATGACGTCCATGGGAACCGACAGGGGCACCACCTTCCAGAACAGGGGCAGGAAGTCTCGCCAGTGGTCCAGGATGTGGCGCGCCCAGCGGCTGCCCGTCTTGTGGGCGTGCTCCTCGATGAGGGAGCGCAGCAGGGCCTCGTCTTCCGGCTGCTCGACCCTCTGGATGGTGATGAGCTCGGGGTTGTAGCGCCGGGGGAAGGTGCCGTCCTCGTCCAGGACGAAGGCGTGGCCCCAGGACATGCCGGCGCCGAAGTTCCGCCCCGTGCGGCCCAGCACCACCACCAGCCCCTGGGTCATGTATTCGCAGCAGTGGTCCCCAGCGCCCTCTACCACGGCGATGGCCCCCGAGTTGCGCACGGCGAAGCGCTCGCCTGCCCGGCCGGCCACGAACAGCTTGCCGCCGGTGGCCCCGTACAGCACCGTGTTGCCGACGATGACGTTCAGATGGCTGTCATAGGGGGCGCCCCTGGGGGGTCGGACGATGATCTCGCCGCCGCTCATCCCTTTGCCCACGTAGTCGTTGGCCTCCCCCTCTAGGATCAGGCGCATGCCGTTGGCACACCAGGCGCCGAAGCTCTGGCCGGCGCTGCCCCGGTAGACGATCTCGATGGTGCCCTCGGGCAGCCCCTCCAGGCGGTAGCGCTGGGCGATGGCACCGGCGATGCGCGCCCCCGCCGTCAGGTCGGAGTTGCGGATCTCCGTCTCCACCCGCACCGGGCGGCCCTCCTCCAGGGCAGGCAGCACCTGCTCCCATATGCGGTCGTCGGCGCAGGGGTGGGGGCGGTCGTTGCGGGGCTGGACGCAGCGCCGCGGCGAAACACGGGCCGGGTCTACGTCGGCCAGCACCGCCTCCAGGGTGAGGGTGCGGCCCCGGTGCCCCTCCGGGAGCTCCCTGGGCGCCAGCAAGTCCACCCGGCCTATGATCTCCTCCAGCCGCCGGTAGCCCATGAAGGCCAGGACCTCCCTCACCTCTTCGGCCACGAACGTGAAGTAGTTCACCACATACTCAGGCCGCCCCTGGAACCGCTTGTCGATGAGGTCGCGACGCTGGGTAGCAATGCCCGTGGGGCAGGTGTTCAGGTGGCACTGGCGGGCCATGTCGCAGCCGATGGCGATGAGGGCGGCAGTGCCGAAGCCGTACTCGTCGGCTCCCAGCAAGGCCGCCTTGACCACGTCCCAGCCCGTCTTCAGGCCGCCGTCGGTGCGCAGGCGCACCCGTCCGCGGAGGCCATTGAGCATCAGCACCTGCTGGGTCTCGGCCAGCCCCAGCTCCCAGGGGCAGCCGGCGTTCTTGATGGAGGAGAGAGGCGAGGCGCCGGTGCCGCCCTCGGAGCCGGATATCTGGATGTAGTCGGCGTAGGCCTTGGCCACGCCGGCGGCGATGGTGCCCACGCCGCTCTCGGCCACCAGCTTCACCCCCACCCGCGCCCTGGGGTTGGCCTGCTTCAGGTCGTAGATGAGCTGGGCCAGGTCTTCGATGCTGTAGATGTCGTGATGGGGCGGAGGCGAGATGAGGGGGATGCCGGGGATGGCGTGCCGCACCGAGGCGATGAACTCGTTGACCTTGTGCCCCGGCAACTGCCCGCCCTCGCCCGGCTTGGAGCCCTGGGCTATCTTGATCTCCAGCTCGTCGCCCTGGGTCAGGTATTCGATGGTGACGCCGAAGCGGCCCGAGGCCACCTGCTTGATGCGGCTGGAGGCCGAATCGCCCCCGGGCAGGGGCTGGTACCAGCTACGGTCCTCGCCTCCCTCGCCGGTGTTGCTCTTGCCCCCCAGACGGTTCATGGCGATGGCGATGGTCTTGTGGGCCTCGGGCGACAGGGCGCCCAGGGACATGGCCGCCGTCACGAAGCGCTGCACGATCTCGCTGGCCGGCTCCACCTCCTCCAGCGGTATGGGCGAGCGGTCGCTGCGGATCTCCAGCAGGTCCCGCAGGGTGCGCGGCGGCCCGCTGTGCACCATCTGCGAGAACTCCTTGTAGGCCTGGTAGTCGCCCGTCTGGACCGCCTTCTGCAGGGCCGTCACCACCTGGGGGTTGAAGCCGTGGTACTCGCCCTCCCGTCGGAAGCGCACGTAGCCGATGTCGGGCAGGCGCCGCGTCTCGGGGTAGACCTGGTAGGCCTGCTGGTGCCAGTAGAGGACGTCCTCCCCTATCTCCCGCAGGCCGATGCCCCCCAGCCGCGCGGGCGTGCCCGTGAAGCAGCGGTCCACCACCTCCTGGGCCAGGCCGATGATCTCAAAGATCTGGGCGCCGCGATAGGATCGCAGGGCCGAGATGCCCATCTTGGACATGACCTTCAGGAGGCCCCTCTCCACTGCCTGGCGGAAGTTGGCCAGCACCTCCTCGATGTCGGCCTCGGCCATGTCCCGCTCTTGCAGGAAGGCCCGCAGGGTGGCCATGGCCAGATAGGGATAGATGCCGTTGGCACCGTAGCCCAGCAGAAGGGCGAAGTGGTGCACGTCCCAGGCCGCCCCCGTCTCCACCACGATGTCCGTCTTCATGCGGCGGCCAGCACGGATGAGGCCATGGTGGACGGCCCCCACCGCCAGCAACATGGGGATGGGAGCATGCTGGGCATCCACCCCGCGATCGGTCAGCAGCAGCAACTCGTAGCCCTCATCGGCGGCCTCCACCGCTCGCCGACAGAGCTCTTCCAGGGCCTCCTCCAGCCCCTCGGGGCCTCTATCGACCGGGAAGAGGGCGGGCAGCTCCCGCACACGGAAGGCGCCGTTGCCCCCGCGACGGATGGCCTCCAGCGCCTGGGCCGAGAGGAGAGGGGTCTCCAGATGGATGACTCGGGCGTGCTCCGGCGTCTCCTCGAAGATGCTGCCCCTGGGCCCCACGTAGCAGTCCAGGGACATGACCAGCTCCTCCCGCAGGGGGTCGATGGCCGGGTTGGTCACCTGAGCGAAGCGCTGGCGGAAGTAGAAGCTCAGGGGCCGATGGGTCTGGGACAGGACGGCCAGAGGGATGTCGTCCCCCATGGAGAAGACGGGGTCGTGCCCCTGGCTGGCCATGGTCTTGAGGATCATGCGCACGTCCTCGTTGGTGCAGGCGAAGGCCGTCTGCAGCTGGCCCAGGTCGACGCCGTCGGGCGTGTCCGCCCGGTGGCCGTCGGTGGGGAAAGGCTCCCGCAGGCGGACCATGTGCTGCCTCAGCCAGTCGCCGTAGGGGCGGCGGCCCACCAGCTCGGCCATCACCTCGTCCTTCTTGAGGATGCGGCCGCGGGCCGTGTCCACCACCAGCATCTCGCCCGGGCCCAGGCGCCCCTTCTCGGCTACCTGGGCCTCGTCCATGTCGACGATGCCCACCTCGGACCCGGCCACCACCAGGCCGTCCCTGGCCACCTTGTAGCGCAGGGGGCGCAGGCCGTTGCGGTCCAGGGTGGCCCCCACCTTGAGGCCATCGGTGAAGGCCAGGGCGGCCGGCCCGTCCCACGGCTCCATCAGGCAGGCGTGGTACTCGTAAAAGTCGCGCCAGGCGGGGTCCAGGTCGGGCATCCGCTCCCAGGCCTCGGGCACCAGCATGAGCATGGCGTGCAACAGGTCGCGCCCCGAGAGCACCAGGGCCTCCAGGGCGTTGTCCAGCATGGCCGAGTCGGAGCCGCCGGGAACGATGATGGGCTTCAGGCTCTCGATGTCTTGGCCCCACAGTCGGGAGCTGAGCTCCGGCTCCCGGGCCCGCATCCAGTTGTAGTTGCCCATGAGGGTGTTGATTTCGCCGTTGTGGGCCAGCATGCGGAAGGGCTGGGCCAGAGGCCAGGTGGGGAAGGTGTTGGTGGAATAGCGCTGGTGAAATATGGCCAGGGCCGACTCGAACAGGGGGTCCTGCAGGTCCAGGTAGAATCCCCGCAGCTGCCAGGCCACCAGCAAGCCCTTGTAGACCACGGTGCGGTGAGAGAAGGATGGTATGTAGCAGTCCAGCTCCTGGCGGGCGAAGTCGGCCTCGGCCTCCTTGCGCACCAGGTACAGGGCCCGCTCGTAGGCCTCGGCGTCCAGGGGCACCGCCGGCACGACCAGCATCTGCTCGATACGGGGCATGGTGGAGCGGGCCTTGTCGCCCAGCACGGAGGGGTCCACGGGCACCTGCCGCCAGGCCAGGACGCGCAGGCCCCGGGCGCGGGCACGGGCCTCCAGCGCCTCCCTCGCCCTGGCAGCCTCCCCCTCTGGCTGGGGCAGGAAGACCATAGCCACCGCCAGCTCCTCGGGCCTATCCAGGCGCAGGCCCATGCGCTCCAGCTCGCGGGTGAAGAAGCGCCTGGGCAGCTGGACGAGGATGCCGGCCCCGTCGCCCGTCTTGGCGTCGGCGTCCAGGGCGCCGCGGTGGGTGAGCTTCACCACGGCCTCCAGGGCCATCTCCACGATGTCGCGGCTAGGCTGGGACGACGGGCGGGCGACGAAGCCCACGCCGCAGGCGTCCTGCTCGAAGGTCGGGTCGTAGAGGCCCTTGGCCCCCCTCAACGTCGGCATCCCTCTCCGTCCGCCTCTCGGGATTCGTGACTGTTGTAACAAGAAGTATATCCCCGCGGGCCGGAAACGTCCATGGCGCCGGCCCTTGGGGCGGCGTGCCCTCAGCTTATTTGCGCCAACTCTAGCGGAACCGTTGAGGCCTGTCAACCGGCCGCCCGGCGTCCCCCGGGCCAGCGGCTGGTAAAGCGCCAGCTCCGCACGATAAGATACGCTGGGTCGCGTGCGCTGGGCCTTGCTCTTCACGGCGCTATTCTGGGCCCTGCTGGGGCTGGGCAGCGCCTGTTCCCAGGGGGGAGGCCCCTCACCGTCGTCCCGGGCGGAGCTGGTCACACCCAGCCCGTCGCTCGTGTCCACGCCCCCCACGCCCACTCCCACGCCCGAGCCGCCGCGGCTGCGGGTATCGCCTTTCGCCGCCCGCCAGGGGACGGCCGTCCTGTTGAAGGCCCGCCCCGCCCCCGACGGCCCCCTGGCGGTCGAGGCGGCAGGACGCCGCATCCCCCTGGTCAGGGAAGGGGACGAGGCCGTCGGCTACCTGCCCGTTCCCCTCGACCAGACGCCGGGCGTCTACATCGTCGTCCTGCTGCTGGGCGACCAGATGCTGGACCAGGCAGCCCTGCAGGTAGTGGACGGCGGATACCCGCGAGAGGAGCTCTTCTTGCCCCCGTCCACCGCTGGGCTGCTGCTGGACGCTGCCGCGATCCAGGAAGAGGTGCGGCTGCTGGCAGCGGCCCACGCCTCCTTCACCCCCCAGCGGCTATGGCAGGGGCCCTGGCGGATGCCGCTGGACGGCCCCATCTCCGACCCCTTCGGGGTCTACCGCTCCATCAACGGCGGCCCCTACTCGCCCCATACCGGCACCGACCTGGCGGCAGCGGAGGGGACGCCGGTGCTGGCGCCGGCTTCGGGCCGGGTGGTGCTGGCCCGCCAGCTCCACCTGCGCGGACTGTCAGTGGTGGTGGACCACGGCGCAGGGGTGGTGAGCGGCTATCACCACCTGTCCGCCCTGACGGTCCAGGAGGGCCAGACGGTTCAGGCGGGGCAGGAGCTGGGCAAGGTGGGCAGCACCGGCCTGGCTGGCGGCCCCCACCTGCACTGGGAGCTGGCGATCAACGGCGTGCGGGTGGACCCCATGGCCTGGCTGGAAGCCCTGTCAGGGGCCTAGCTCCCCCAGCTCGTGCATCACCAGGGCGCAGGCTACCAGGGCCGCCGTCTCGGCCCGCAGGATGCGCGGCCCCAGGGTAACGACGGCGAAGCCGCACTGACGGGCCATCTCCACCTCCTGCGGCTCCAGGCCGCCTTCGGGCCCCACCAGCAGGGATACCTGCCGCGGCGGCTCTCGCAGGCCCCGCAGGAGCTGGCCCAGCCCCTGAGAGCGCTCCTCCTCCCAGGGCACGATGCGCAGTCCCTCGGCCCTGCGCAGGGCCTGTGGTAGGGGCACTGGGGGATGCAGCTCCGGCGGCCTTGCCCGCTCGCACTGCTCCGTGGCCTCGATGACGATGCGGCGCCAGCGTTCCTGCTTGGCCCCCTCCTTCCAGGGGCGCACCACCGACCGGCGGGCCACCACCGGCACGATCTCGGCCACCCCCAGCTCCGTAGCCTTCTCCAGCAGCAGCTCGAATCGGGGCTCCTTCAGGAGGCAGGCCAGCAGGGTCAGATGCACCCGAGGCTCGGGCGGCGCCGGAACCTCCTGCACCACCACCGCGGTGAGGCCTTTGGCCCCCACCGACTTCAGCTCCACTTCCCATTCCTGCCCGGAGCCGTCGAACAGCACCAGGTGCTCGCCGCTGCGCAGGCGCAGCACACGGGCCAGGCGGTGAGCGGCCTCGGGGCCCAGGGATACCTGACGCCCTCGCACCGTCCCCGGCTCCACATAGAAGCGGCGCATGGCAACCTCCCACAGGAGGGATACCACCCCCAGGGACGGACGGCAACGGCCGTCAGTCGCGGGCCAGCACCAGGGCAGCCCACGGCTTCCGCACCGGCCTCTCCTCCACCCGCAGGCCCAGGGCCTCGAAGGCCCTGGAGAGGGACGGGGCCGTTTCCGTCAGGAAGCCGCTCAGCACCAGCCTGCCTCCCGGCGCAACGGCAGCCGCCAGAAGGGGGGCCATCCGCTCCAGGCTGAGGCCGTCGATGTTGGCGCATACCAGGTCGAAGGCCTCGGCCAGGGCCGGCGTCAGGGTCCCCTCCCTCACCTCCACCACGGCCTCGACGCCGTTGCGCAGGGCATTGGCGCGGGCAGCCTTCACCGCCTGAGGGTCGATGTCCAGGGCCAGAACGCGGGCGGCCCCCAGCCGGGCGGCGGCGATGGCCAGGATGCCGCTGCCGGTGCCCACGTCCAGCACCCGCTCGCCGCCTCTGACCAGCCGCGACAGCGCCGCCAGGCAGAGGGCGGTGGTGGGGTGCTCGCCGGTGCCGAAGGCGAGGCCGGGGTCTATCTCGATGACCGTTTCGCCCGCCCGGGCGACGGCCGCCTGGCCGGAAGGGCGAACCAGGAGGCGGCCGATGCGTCGCGCCCGCAGGCGTCTCTGCCAGGCCCGCTGCCACTGCTCGTCCCGCAACCGTCGCGCCCGTCGCCACCGCAGCGGCGCCGTGAGGGGGAGGAAGCGCAGGGCCAAACGGAGGGAGCGGCGCAGGTCGAGGGTCGCCTCGTCCTCGGGCAGGTAGACCCGCACCAGGGCGGTGGATGCATCGCGGGCAGGAGAGTCCTCCGCCGGGGCGGCCCAGGCCCCCTCGGCCCGAAAGGGGCCGCGATACTCTATGGCCACCGCCGGACAGCGCTGGCGCAGCACATCGGCCACCAGCTCGGCGTCCTGGGGCGCCACCTGAAGAGTCAGCTGCAGCCACATGGGGCTAGCCCAGGGCGTCGCGGATGCGCCCCAGGATGCCGCGCTCGCCGTCGCCAGCTGTGGGGGTGCCGAAGGATGCGGCCAAGGCCTCCAGCAGCCGCCGCTGCTCCGGCGTCAGCTCTTTCGGCACGACGACACGGACGCGCACGCGCAGGTCCCCGCGGCCGCCGTCGTGCAGGTGGGGGATGCCCCGGCCACGGATGGTGAACTCCTGGCCGTGCTGGGTGCCGGGCGGTATCCGCAGGGGGCAGGAGTCCCCTTCCAGGGTAGGCACCCTCACCTCGCAGCCCAGGGCGGCCTGGGCCACGTTCAGCTCCAGCTCGTAGACCAAGTCGTAGCCGTCGCGCTGGAAATGGGGGTGGGGCCGCAGGCGCACCAGCACATACAGGTTGCCTGCCGGGCCGCCGTTGTGGCCGGCGTCCCCCTCGCCGCTCACCCGCATCTGGGTGCCGTCGTCCACTCCCGGCGGCACCTGGATGCGCAGGCGCCGCGAACGACGAAGGCGGCCGCTGCCGCGGCAGTCGCGGCAAGGGTGGGCGATGACGCTCCCCTCGCCCTGGCACTGGGGGCAGGTGGCTACGTTGATGAACTGGCCGAAGAAGCTGCGGTGGACGCGCCGCACCTGGCCGTTGCCGCCGCAGGAAGGACAGGCGGTGGGGCGGGTGCCCGGCTCGCAGCCGTTGCCGCCGCAGCGCGGGCAACGCTCCACCCTCGTCACCTCCACCTCCTTCTCGCAGCCGAAGGCAGCCTCGGCCAGGTCCAGCTCCAGCTCCAGCCGGCGGTCGGCGCCCCTCTGGGCCTCGCGACGCATGGCCGAGGCGGCGCCGAAGAAGGCATCGAAGATGTCGCCGAAGCCGCCGAAGCGGAACCCTTCGAAGGGGCGTCCGAAGTCGGCCCCGGCTTGCAGCCCGTCGTGGCCGAAGCGGTCATAGGCGGCCCGCTTCTCGGGGTCCGAGAGGACCTCGTAGGCCTCGTTGATCTCCTTGAAGCGGGCCTCGGCGTCGGGCGAGCGGTTGCGGTCGGGGTGGTACTTCATGGCCAGGCGGCGAAAGGCGCGCTTGATCTCCTCTGTGCTGGCGTCGCGGGGGACGCCCAGCACCTCGTAGTAGTCGCGGCGAACGTCCTTAGCGCACATAGCCCTGCCACCCGGCAGCAACAGTTATTGTAACAGAGGGCCTGTCCCGCGAGCAGGGGCCGAGGACGCCGAAGGGCCGCGGGAGATCCCGCGGCCCCCTTCCTGGCGATGCGCTGGTGGAGATAGCGGGATTCGAACCCGCGACCTCCGCGTTGCGAACGCGGCGCTCTCCCGCTGAGCTATATCCCCACCCGTCTGCGATTTTAGGCGCCCCGACGGCAGGGGGTCAATGCCGGCCCCCGAGGCCGCCCGATTGACAGCAGCGGGGCCTGGAGCCGATGATGGCTGTTGATCTGGTCAACATGTCTGACATCGGGGACAGGGCAGGGGCTGCCCTGCAGCCCCGGTGAGGAGGGTCGCTGCTATGGCTTACTCCTACACCCACCTCCTGGTGGAGGTCGACGACGACGGGGTGGCGCTCTGCACCCTCAACCGACCGGAGGTCCTCAATGCCGTCAACGGCGTCCTCCACAGCGAACTGGAAGACCTGTTCGTCAGGCTCGGCAAGGACCGGGACGTGAAGGCAGCGGTGCTGACGGGGGCGGGAAGGGCCTTCTGCGCCGGTGGCGACATCCGTGACATGCGCGGCAGCGAGGACGACCGTCCGGGAGGCTACTTCGATTCGGGCGCGCGGGAGCTGATCCTGTCGCTCCTCTCCCTGGAGAAGCCCATCATCGCTGCCGTCAACGGCGACGCCGTAGGCCTCGGGGCCACCATCGCCCTGGGCTGCGATGTCGTGTTCATGTCCGAGAAGGCCCGCATCGGCGACACCCACGTGAGGGTGGGTCTGGTGCCGGGCGACGGCGGGGCCGTCCTCTGGCCCCTGCTGGTGGGGCCTTCGCGGGCCAAGGAGCTGCTGATGACCGGCGACCTGCTGCCGGCCCAGGAGGCCTACCGCATGGGACTGGTGGCCCACGTGGTCCCGCCCGAGCAGGTCCTGCCCGAGGCGCTGGCCCTGGCCCGCAGGCTGGCCCGGGGGCCAGGCCTGGCTATCCGCTTCGCCAAGCTGGCGGTGCAGCGCCACATCCTCAACTCCTACTTCCAGGTCCTGGACCTCTCCCTGGCCCTGGAGACCATCACCGGCAAGAGCTACGACCATCGGGAGGCGGTGCAGGCCTTTATGGAGAAGCGCGAGCCCCGTTTCCAGGGCAGGTAGGCAGGATGGACTTCCGTTTCACAGAGGAGGACCAGCGCTTCCGCCGGGAGGTGCGGGCCTTCCTGGAGGCGGAGTGGGGCTGGGAGGCAGGCCTGGGGGACGCCTCTCCCGACTCGGACGAGGAGTTCCAGCGGGAGCGGGAGTTCGAGCGCAAGCTGGCGGCCAGGGGCTGGCTGGTGATGTCCTGGCCGCGGGAGTACGGTGGCCAGGACGCCTCGCCCATAAGGCAGGCCATCCTGCACGAGGAGTGCGCCTATTTCCGGGCGCCCATCGGCGGCGGCCCCGGGGGGCAAGCCGTGAAACTGGTGGGGCCTGCCATCATGCGCTTCGGCACCGAGGAGCAGAAGTCACGTTTCCTGCCACCCATCGCCAGGGGCGAGGTGTGGTGGTGCCAGGGATTTTCGGAGCCCAACGCCGGTTCCGATCTGGCCTCCATACAGACCAGGGCCGAGGCGCGGGGCGACCATTATGTCATCAACGGCGAGAAGATATGGGTCTCCTCGGCCAGGTACGCCGACTGGATGCACCTCCTGGCCAGGACCGACCCCGACGCGCCCAAGCACGCCGGCATCTCTTACTTCCTGGTGGACATGCGGACTCCGGGCATCTCCTACCGCCCCATCTTCCAGATGACGGGCCGCAGCGGCTTCTACCACGTGTTCCTGGAGGACGTGAAGGTCCCCAGGAGCAACCTGCTGGGGGAGGAGAACCAGGGTTGGCGGGTGATGCTCACCACCCTCAACCTGGAGCGGAGCGTCATCGTGCGGGTAGGGGCGGCCCAGCGCTGGTTCGACGATGCGGTGGCCTACCTGCGCTCGGTTCCGCCCGAAAGGTGGGCCGCCAGGCCGGAGCGGGTGCGCTGGCGCCTCGCCGACCATCTCATCGAGATAGAGGTGGCCCGCCTGCTCTGTTACTGGGTCTCCTGGCTGCAGGGGCAGGGGGCTGTGCCGGTTCGCGAGGCGGCCCAGTGCAAGGCCTTCAGCACCGAGATGGCCCAGCGGCTGGCCAACAGCATCGTCCAGGCCCTGGGGCTGGCCGGCGCGGCCGAGCCCGCCGCCGATGGCCCCTTCAACCGGCTGGCGCGCTTCTTCTACCTGCTGACGGTGCACTGGACCATATCGGCCGGGACATCCGAGATCCAGCGCAACGCCATCGCCCGGCAGGTCCTCCGCTAGGCCGGAGGCCCGCCGCCGGGCCGCGGCTCAGATGGCGCCCTTGCTGCGCAGCTCGGCTATCTCTTCCCAGGAGCAGCCCAGCAGCTCGCTGAGCACCTCCTCCGTATGCTCGCCAAACTCGGGCGCCGGCCGGCGGATGGACGCGGGCGTGCGACTGTACTGCACCGGGTGGCCCACCAGCCGCACAGGGTGGCCCACGGCCGGGTGGTCGTACTCCACCAGGTAACCGTTCTCCCGCGCCTGGGGGTCCTCCAGCACTTCCTGGTAGTCCTGCACCGGCGAGTAGGCGAAGGAGACCTGCTGCTCCTCGAAGATGCGGATCCACTCTTCGCGGGTCTTGGTGGCCAGGGTGCGGTCCAGGATGCGGATCAGCTCCTCGGCGTTCTCCCGGCGGCCGCCCATGGCCGTGGCGAAGCGGGGGTCGTGCTCCAGCTCCTCCAGGCCGAGGGCGCGGCAGAACTCTCCCCAGAAGCGGTCGGCCTGGATCTCCCCGAACAGGATCCACTTGCCGTCGGCGCAGCGATAGTGGTTGGTGAGGGGGTTCCTGGTGCGGCGCCGGTCATGGCGGGACCAGCCCCTGCCCCGGAGGCTGGCCACCGTCAGGCCGATGCTCTGCAGGTGGATCATGCTGCCCAGCAGGGAGCTGTCCAGCCGTTGCCCCATTCCGTCCCGCTCTCGCGCCACCAGGGCCGCCAGGATGCCCATCACCAGCACGGTGGCAGCCATCTGGTCGCAGATGCCGCCCACCACCTGCACCGGCTCCTCCTGCTCCCGATCCCCCATGGCCCACATGAGCCCGCTGCGGGCCTGGGCCACCTGGTCGAAGCCACGCCTGCCCGCCAGGGGGCCTCGAGGGCCGAAGTTGCTGGAGACGGCGTAGATGAGGCGCGGGTTGATGGCTGCCAGGTCATCGTAGTCCACCCGGTGCTTGCGACGCACCCGGTCCTCGAAGTTGGTGATGAGCACATCGGAGACGGCCACCAGCCGACAGAAAAGTTCCCTCCCCTCGGGCGAGGCCAGGTTCAGGGTGATGCTGCGCTGGTTGCGGTTTACGGCCTCGAAGCCCACGTGACGGCCGCCGGCCATGTTCATGGCCTCGCCATACATGGCCGCCATGCCCCGGTAGGCGTCCCCCCGCTCGGGATGCTCCACCTTGATGACGTCGGCCCCCAGGTCTCCCAGGATGGCCGCTGCCCCTGAGGGCGTGAACTGGCTCCAGTTGATGACGCGGATGCCCTCTAGTGGGCCCACGGTGGCACCCCCCTTTTTTACTCGAAGCCCAGCTCGGCCCAGAGGCGGTCCCGCTGGGCGAAGGCCTCCCGCAGCCCCAGCTGGTTGCGCATCTTCAGGAAGTTGTACTCCTCGTCGTCCCACTTCAGGTTGGTGAACAGGGCGTAGCCCAGGGCCCCCGCCTCGAACTGCCCCGGCACCCCCAGCAGGTCCAGCATC
>JANXAP010000036.1 GCA_025062275.1 Dehalococcoidia bacterium | reverse complement strand
GCCGATGCGGTGGCCCGCTCCCTGCTGCCGGGGACGGAGTTGCCGTTGGGCACCGTCACTGCCCTGGTCGGCCTGCCAGTACTGGTGTCGGTGGCATGGGGAGCGGCCTGGCGCAGAGCATACTGAGCGTCCGCGACCTCGAGGTGGCCTGGGGCGACCGACAGGGCCTCTCGCTGGACAACCTCGAACTAGGAACGGGCGAGCTGCTGGGCGTCATCGGCCCCAACGGCGCTGGGAAGACCACCCTGCTGCGGGCCCTGGCTGGCCTGATGCGTCCGCAACGGGGCCAAATCAAGCTCGACGGCGCAGACCTCAGAAAGCTCAGCCCCCGCCAGGTGGCCCGCCTCGTGGGCTACCTGCCCCAGGTACGCTCCATGCACGAAGACCTCACCGTCGCCGAACTGGTGGCGAGAGGACTCCTCCCTGTGGGGGCGATGTCTGCAGCCGAAAGCTTCCGGGCAGTTCACGAGGCGCTGGAGCTCTGCGGCATCGCTGAGCTGAGGGACAGGCGCCTCTCGCAAGTATCGGGTGGCGAGGGGCAGAAGGCCTGGATCGCCTTCGTCATCGTCCGACGGCCGAAGGTGCTGCTGCTGGACGAGCCGACATCCCATCTCGACTATCGGCACCAGCTGGAGGTCCTGGAGCTGGTGCGGCGCCTCTGCTCGGAGGGCGTGGCGGCAATCGTCGCTATGCACGACCTGTGGCTGGCGACACGCTACTGCCACCGTCTGCTGGTGGTGGACCGAGGCCGTCCGGTGGCCCTGGGGCCGGCGGAGAGCGTGCTGGACACCGAGCTGCTGCGCGGGGTGTTGGGCATCGAGGCGGTGGAGGCCTCGCTGCCGGCCGGGGGCAGGGCGTGGCTTCCCGCAGCGCCTTCACCCCCGACCGGAGGGGACGGAAGCAGTGGTCGGGAGCGGTTGAGGAGAGGGGGAACGAGGACATGACCCGTTTCGATGCGGAGCTGGAGCAGGCCCTGGCAGAGCTGGCTGCCCGACGTCTGGCGGCCTGCCGAGCGGGTGACCCCACTGGCATCCTCATGGCCGACCACGAGTGGCTCCGACCCGCCCTGGCCGAGCTGCGAGCTCGCGCCAGGGACGGCGTCGACGCCTCCGCCCTGGAGAGGCTTGTTAGCGCTATTTGGGAAGTGGTGGACAGCCACTCGCGCGTGGAAGAGGAACTCTACTTCCCGGCTGTCGACCGCCTCCTCGCCGAGGCTGGTCGTCCCAACCCCATGGTGATGGCGATGGCCGCCGAGCACGATGCCCTGCCCGACCGCCGCCGCCAGCTCTTGGAGGCCCTGGCAGCAGGCAGAGACCCATTGCCGGCCATAGACGCCTTCAGCCGGGCGCTTCTAATCCACTTCGACAACGAGGAAGACCTGGTCTTCGAGGACGCCCGCGAAGTTCTCAAGGGCGAAGAGGGCCGAAGACTGGCCCGGGCGATGGCCGCATTTCTGGGAATAAGCGAACGTGGGGGAGAGTGAGGATATGCTGGAGCGAGAGGAGGTCCGCGCCCTGCTGGAGGCCGTGGTGCTGGTGGTGCCCTGCAACGTCTGCGGCCAGGACCTGGAGGTGACCCTGGGCCAGGTGGCAGGCTCGCACGACGCCCTCTGCGCCGGGTGTCTGGCCCGGGGCGAGAGCGAGTGCCCGGCCATGGCCTATGCTCGCCTCCTGGACCGAGAGACCATCGAAGGGCTGGCCACGGCCTGGGCACGGCTCCAGGAACACGCCCGCCGCGCTGGCGGACGAGTGCTCATCAGGGCGTTATCGGAGGGGGTATGAGCGCCCGGGCCCCCTCTCCGACGGTGGACGAGGCCGTCCTGAGGCGGGTCATCTACCTGCGCGACCTGCCCGAGCACGTGCTGGCGGCCGTCGCCGCCGCGGCCGTGCCTCGCTCCTACCCGGCCAGGCGGTTGCTGTTCGTCGAGGGCGGTCCCTGCGACGGGGCCTGGGTCCTGGCGCAGGGTCGGGTGAAGCTCTTCAAGGTCTCGCCCGAGGGGCGGGAGCAGGTGATCCTCATCGCCACCAGCGGCGATTCCTTCAACGAGGTGCCCGTGTTCGACGACGGCCCCAACCCGGTCAGCGCCCAGACCCTGACGCCCTCCGTCCTCTACCTCCTGCCCAAGGCGGAGCTGCGGCGCCTGGTGCGCTCCCATCCCGAGCTGGCCGCCGCCCTCCTCGCCTACCTTTCGGTACGGCTGCGGCACCTGGTAGGGCTGGTGGAGGACCTGGCCTTCCGCCAGGCCCGCCAGAGAGTGGCCAAGGCCCTGCTACTGTGGGACATGGAGCACGGTCAGGCGGAGCCCCTGTCGCAGCGGGAAGTGGCCGCCCTGGCCGGGACGGTGCGAGAGGTGGTCAACCGCGTCCTGCACCAGCTGGAGGAACAGGGGGCGCTGCGCACCGAGCGCGGTCGGGTGGTCTGGGTGGATCGCCGTCGATTGCTGGAGTTCGCCTGAGCCCCGTATATCCATAAGCCCCGCGAGATGGATGACCTTTGGCCCCCGATTTCTGTGACGCTCGTCACATCTCTCGGCCTCCCGGTGCTGCTGCAATGGAACCAGAAGGGCAGCGGCCCAGGAGGTAAGAGCCATGAACGCACCACAGGTCATGAGACGGGCACGCCTCGAGCTCGACGTGCTCCTCTTTGCCCTGGCCGCCCTGGCCCTGGCGGTGCTGGCGGTGGGCGCCGCCAACTGCGCCGGGAGCGACGGCGGGACGGGCAGGAGCAACACCCAGGCGGCCGCCTCGCCCGTCGCCCAGCGCATAGGCCCGGCCCGGGCCGACGCGGTGGACGTGGCCCGAGACCCGACAGATCTGCCGCCGCCCGTTGGCCAGCGCCCGCCCCAGCATGTGGTGGTGGAGCTGGAGGCGAGGGAGGTGGTGGGCAGGCTCGCCGATGGCGTCACCTTCACCTACTGGACATTCAACGGCAAGGTGCCCGGCCCCTTCATCCGCGTGCGGGTGGGCGACACGGTGACCGTCCGCCTGACCAACGCCATGGAGTCGTCCATGGTGCACAGCATCGACCTGCACGCCGTCACCGGCCCGGGCGGCGGGGCGGTCTACACCCAGGCCCGGCCGGGCGAGACCAAGGAATTCACCTTCAAGGCCCTGAACCCTGGCCTGTACGTCTACCACTGCGCCACGCCGCCCGTGGCCCAGCACATCGCCAACGGCATGTATGGCCTCATCCTGGTGGAGCCCGAGGGCGGCCTGCCGCCGGTGGACCGCGAGTTCTACGTGATGGAGGGGGACATCTATACCACCGGCGCCTACGGCCAGAAGGGGCACGTGGAGAGCGACATCGACAAGCTGATGGCCGAGACCCCCGACTACTACGTCTTCAACGGCCAGGTGGGTGCGCTGACCGAGCTGCACCCGCTGCGGGCGAGGGTGGGGGAGACGGTGCGCATCTTCTTCGGCGTGGGCGGGCCCAACGCCGTCTCCTCCTTCCATGTCATCGGCGAGATCTTCGACCGGGTGTACGACCAGGCGTCCCTGACCGGCCCGGCCCTGACCGACGTGCAGACGACGCTGGTGCCCGCCGGCGGGGCCGCGGTGGTGGAGTTCCGCCTGCAGGTGCCGGGGCGCTACATCCTGGTGGACCACTCGCTGTCACGGCTCATGCGCAACCTGGCCGGATACCTGGAGGTGGAGGGCCCCGAGAACCCGGAGGTCTTCCGCGGCCAGGGCCCGGCCGACAACAGCGGACACTGAGGGGAGGTATGGACATGCGGACGACCGTCAAGCTGCTGACGGCGGCGGCCCTCGCCCTGGCGCTGGCGGCCCTCGGGGCCGCCTGCGCCGGCGGGGGAGAGGAGGAGCAGGGGCAGGAGGCCACCCCCGCCACCTCGGCCACCATACGGGCGGTGCGGGCGCTGAAGTGGGACCAGAAGAAGCTCACGGTGGCCGCCGGGCAGCCCGTGACCGTCACCATGGTCAACGAGGACACGGGCGTGCCCCACGACTTCGTCATCTACCGCGACCCGGCCCGCACCCAGGTCGTGGCCAAAACGGAGCAGTGCACTGCCCCCTGCCAGGCTCAGCTCCAGGTTACACTGCCGCCCGGCAAGTACTACTACAACTGCAGCATCCACCCCGTCGAGATGAGGGGAGAACTGGAGGCCAAATAGCGGGCTGCTGCGGGCAGGGGCAGGCAGGCCCCCGGCTACTCGGCCCGCAGCAGCCCCTTGCGCAGCGCGTAGCGGACCAGCTCCGAGCGCCGCTCCAGGCCCAGCTTCTCCATGATGCGCTGGCGGTAGGTGTCCACCGTCTTGGGGCTGATGCCCAGCTCCCGGGCGATCTCCTGGTTGGTGTAGCCGGCGGCGGTGAGCCTCAGCACCTCCCGCTCCCTGGGGCTGAGCCTCTCGGGGCCGTGGCCCCGCTGCCCCTGTGACCGCACGTATTCGCTCAGCACCCGCCTCACGGTGGAGGGGTAGAGGAACGCCTGCCCCCTGGCGGCCAGACGGATGGCCTCCACCAGGTCGGTGTCGCTGGCACTCTTGACCACGTAGCCGCAGGCGCCCGCGTCCAGCGCCTGGAAGAGGTACTCGTCGTCGGCGTGGACGGTGAGGATCACCACCCGGGAGGGCAGGCCGCGCTCCCTGATGGCGCGGGCGGCCTCCAGGCCGTCCATGTCGGGCATGGAGATGTCCATGACCACCACGTCCGGGCGCAGCGTCTCGGCCTTGGCCACCGCCTCCCGGCCGGTGGCGGCCTCCCCCACCACCTGCAGGTCCGCCTCGGCGGCCAGCAGCGCCCTCAGCCCCGAGCGGACGACGGCGTGGTCGTCGGCCAGGAGCACGCGGACAGGGGCTTCGCCCACCTCAACCATCCCCCTCGGCGGGCAACGGGACCCTTGCCACCACGGCGGTGCCCTCCCCCGGCCGCGAGCGGACCCTCAGGGAGCCGCCCACCAGGGCCATGCGCTCCTGCATGCCGAACAGCCCCAGCCCCCGCTCGCGACCACGCAGCACCGCCGCCACGTCGAAGCCGCGGCCATCGTCGCGCACCGTCAGCACTAGCGCACCCCGGCGTCGACCCAAGGACACCCAGGCCTGGCTGGCCCCGGAGTGCTTGGCCACGTTGGCCAGGGCCTCCTGCAGGACCCGGTAGACGGCCAGCTCCACATCGGGCGCAAGGCGCCCCTCGAGCCGGTCCACCCTCAGGTGCACCGGCAGGCCCCAGATGCGGGCGAACTGCTGCACGTAGGCGGTCGTGGCTGCGGGCAGCCCCAGGTCGTCCAGGGTGCTGGGACGCAGGTCCGCCGCCAGGCGCCGCACCCCCTCCAGGGTGTGCGACACCAGCGCGCGCAGCTCCTCCAGCTCGCGCCGCCCCTCCTCGTGGGCGAAAGAGCGCTCCAGCGCCCGCAGCTTCATCAGCAGCGCCGTCAGGGCCTGGGCGGTGTCGTCGTGCAATTCCCGGGCCACCCGCCTGCGCTCCTCCTCCTGCGCCCTCATGGCCTGGGCCGAAAGCTGGCGCAGCCGCTCGTGCTGCTGCCGGGCCTCATTGAGGCTCCTGGCCAGCTCCGCCACCAGCGAGAGCACGTAGCCCTTGTTGCGGCACAGCAGACACTCCTCCGGCGGAGGGGCAACCTCTCCCAGGGGCGGGCCGGAGGCGACCAGCCGCGCCAGCGCCCCCGCCACCGCTGCCCCGTCCAGCGACCACACCTCGTCCCGCTGCCTCACCAGGCCGCTGGCAGCGAGAAGCCGCAGGTGCCGCACCACAGCCCTGGGGCTCGTCCCCAGCGCGCCAGCCAGGGCCTCTGCCGACCTGGGCCCCTCGGCCAGCAGGCATAGTATGGCCAGGCGACGGCCCCGGGCCACCGCGCCCGGTGAGGCCGATGGATGGCCCGCCCTAACGGCCTTCATGAACCTCCCTGCCATTGTAGCGCCACGCCACCCCCACAGCGCCGCCCAGCCGCATCGTGGACCAGAGGTCGGCACCGTCGTGCCCACGCGCCCCTTACCCGCCCAGGTCCGATTCGATCAGGGAGCGAGCCAGCCGGGCCAGCTCTGCCAGACAGGCGATGCCCTGCCCCCTCGCCCTCCCTTCGAAAGCCGGCAGCCACGGCAAAACGTGCCTCCCGGCGAACTCGGCCCTGGTCTGCCGACACAGGGCCGCCGCCTCCTCGCGCCCCTCCAACAGGGCGTTGGCCTCCTTCAGGGCCAGCAGGGCCAGGAACTCGAGCTGCGCCCCCAGGTAATCGGGCCTCTCACCCCGCACCTGGAACCCGAAAGCACGATAGAAGCCGGCCACGTCGGCCATCGTGAGCATCTGGCCGCCGCTGGCCTGGGCGCCCTCGCGGTAGCTGGTCTCGTAGGCAGGGACGGCGTTGGTAGCCAGCCACGAGGCGTAGCGCCTTGCTCTACGGGGGAGGGCTCTTATGAAGTCGCCGGCAGCGTCCCGCGCCCGGTGCCATCCCAGGAGTTCCAGCTCATCTAAAAGGAGACGCGCCACCTGTCGGGGCCGGTGCCCGCCCTCGCGAGACAGCAGGCGGGCGCAGAGGCCATAGGCTCGGGCCACGTGCAGCAGGCTCTGGGCGCTGGCGCTACTCACCGCTGCCATCATCGGCCCACCTCCAGCCAGAGGGTGCCCAGCTGGGTGATGGACTTGCGCGCCCCCCTGTCGGCGGCCGCGCCCGACCAGACGGCGCAGGCGAAGGCGTAAGACTGGCCGGGCTGAAGGGCCGTCTCGCCCTGATCGCTGGCCGCCAGCGCCCGCGCGAGCACGACTGTCCAGCGGCCATCGCGCCATGACCCGCGCCCGCGGGCGTCCTGCGTGGGCATGGTGTAGATGGTCCCCGGCCCCATAGCCTGCAGCTTCTCCACTGGCGAGGGCCGGCGGGTCTGGGCCAGGGGGTTGCCCACGGCCAGGGCGGGGAGCCGGTGACGGGCCTCTGGCGGGTAGTCG